>NZ_JBIBVY010000010.1:129369-256044 GCF_043080665.1 Streptomyces sp. NPDC014991 | reverse complement strand
CCGGCTTCTCCTCCTGCGACCCCGGCCGCCTCTTCCTCCCCGCGATCATGGACCCGGTCCACGGCTACCAGGTCACCAACGTCGAGGCCTCCATGGCCTCTCCGTCCAGCCTGCTGCACTGGACCCGCCGCATGATCGAGATCCGCAAGCAGAATCCCGCCTTCGGGCTGGGGTCCTACACCGAACTGCCGTCGTCGAACCCGGCGGTGCTGGCCTTCCTGCGCGAGGCCCCCTTGTCGGAGGAGGAGGGGGACGACCTCGTGCTGTGCGTCCACAACTTCTCCCGTTTCGCCCAGCCCACGGAGCTGGACCTGAGCCGGTTCGGCGGGCGGCACCCCGTCGAGCTGTTCGGCGGGGTCCGGTTCCCGGCGATCGGCGAACTGCCGTACCTGCTCACCCTCGCGGGCCACGGCTTCTACTGGTTCCGGCTGCGCCGGGACACCACGTGATGCGGCCACCTGGGACCGGGTGGGGTGACGGGGGCGTTTCCACCGCCCCACCCGGGGCACGCAGTAGTAACACCCCGACGACCCGGGGAAAGGACGTGACGCCCATGGCGGAAACGGTCACCCTCTCTGGCACCGGTTCTCTCCTCGCCTCGCTCGACCCCTTGTTGCGTACCTGGCTGACGAGGCAGCGCTGGTTCGCGGGCAAGGGCCGTCCGGTCACGGGCTTCACCCCCGTGTCCGTCACCGAACTCCTGCCGCCCGACGGGCGGCTGGGCCTGTACCACCTGCTCCTGCGCGTCCACCAGCCGCCCGCGCCGGGCGCGCCGCCGCACCCCGGCGACTGCTACCAGCTCCTCATAGGCGTGCGCGAGGCGCTGCCGCCCCGGCTGGCGCCCGCGCTGATCGGACACGTGGAGGAGGGCCCGCTCGCCGGACGCACGGTGTACGAGGCCCTCTACGACGCCCGGCCCGCCGAGGTGCTTCTCGAGGCCCTGCGCACCCAGGCCGGGGTCGGCGGGCTGCGTTTCGAGCGGGATCCGCGGCAGGACATCCCGACGGGCCTGGTGGCCCGGATGATGACCGCCGAGCAGTCCAACTCCTCCGTGGTGTACGGAGATACGTTTATTCTCAAGCTGCTGCGCCGGGTCGTGCCCGGCGTCAACCCCGATCTGGAGATCCCGCTCGCCCTGGCCGGCGAGGGCTGCCCCCGGGTGCCCGCGCCGACGGCCTGGCTGCACGCCGACGTGGACACGGACGCGTACGTCCTGGCCGTGCTCCAGCCGTACGTGAGCGGCGCCGCCGACGGCTGGGAGCTGGCGCTGCGCGAGCTGGCCAAGGGCGAGGACTTCGTCGCCGAGGCGCGGGCGCTGGGCCGGGCCAGCGCCGAGGTGCACACCGCGCTCGCCCGCGCCCTGCCGACGGTCACCCTCGGCCACACCCAGCTCCAGTCGCAGGTGGACGGCATGCGGGAGCGGCTGACGGCGGCCGTGCAGGCGGTGCCGGCGCTGCGGCCGTACGAGCGCGGCCTGTGCTCGGCCTACGAGGCGCTGGCCGCCCTGGCGGCCGAGGGCCGTACCTGGACCGCCCAGCGCGTCCACGGCGATCTGCACCTCGGGCAGTGCCTGCGCTCGTCGGCCGGCGAATGGTCGCTGATCGACTTCGAGGGCGAGCCGGCCCGGCCGCTGGCCGAACGGCGCATGCCGCAGCCGCCGGTGCGGGACATCGCGGGCATGCTCCGCTCCTTCGACTACGCGGCCCACTCGGCGAGCGTGCCCGACCCGGACTGGGCGCACGCCTGCCGAGCCGCCTACTGCTCGGGGTACGCGGAGGTGACCGGCCTCGACCCGCGCACCGACCCGGTGCTCCTGCGGGCGTACGAGACCGACAAGGCGGTGTACGAGGTCGTCTACGAGGCCCGGCACCGGCCCGACTGGCTCCCCGTACCCCTGTCGGCGATCCGTCGTCTCGCCGCGTCCGACCCGACCTGACCCGATTCTCGCCCGGGAGACCCGCTCGTGACGTCCAAGAAGTCAGCCACGCCGAAGAAGGCCAAGAACAAGTCCGGCAGGAGCAGGGCCGCGAAGGGGCCGCAGGAGACGCGGGTGCCCCCGCAGGCGCCGGCGCCCGTGCTGGAGGCCGCCGTCTCCCCGGCCGTGGACGCCGGTGACCGCGAACGGCTGCTGCACGGCACCCACCACGCCCCGCACTCCGTGCTGGGCGCGCATCCGGTGCCGGGCGGGATCGCCCTCCGGGCGTTCCGCCCGTACGCGCGGGCGGTCACCGTGGTCTCGGACGAGCTGCGGGCCGAGCTGCACGACGACGGCGACGGCTTCTTCTCCGGCCTGGTGCCGCTCGCGGAGGTCCCCGAGTACCGGCTGCTGGTGACGTACGACGGCACGGTCCAGGAGACCGAGGACGCCTACCGTTTCCTGCCCACGCTCGGCGAGCTGGACCTGCACCTGATCGGCGAGGGCCGGCACGAGCAGCTGTGGCAGGCGCTCGGCGCGCACGTCACCACCCACCAGGGGGTCACCGGCACCCGGTTCGCGGTGTGGGCGCCCAACGCGCTCGGCGTGCGGGTCACGGGCAGCTTCAACTTCTGGGACGGCACCGGCTTCCCGATGCGCTCCCTCGGCGGCACCGGGGTCTGGGAGCTGTTCGTGCCGGGGATCGGCGAGGGCGAGCTGTACAAGTTCGAGATCACCCGCCCGGACGGCTCGCGCACCCTGCGCGCGGACCCGCTGGCCCGCCGCACCGAGGCGCCGCCCGCCACCTCCTCGGTCGTGCACGCCTCGCACCACGAGTGGGGCGACGCCCAGTGGATGGCCCACCGTGCGGACACCCCGGTCCACGAGGCGCCCTTCTCCGTCTACGAGGTGCACCTGCCCTCCTGGCGGCCGGGCCTGACCTACCGGCAGCTCGCCGAACAGCTGCCTGCGTACCTGCTGGAGACGGGCTTCACCCACGTCGAGCTGATGCCGGTCGCCGAGCACCCCTTCGGCGGCTCCTGGGGCTACCAGGTCACCGGCTTCTACGCGCCGACGGCCCGCCTGGGCACCCCGGACGACTTCAAGTACCTGGTGGACCGGCTGCACCAGGCAGGCATCGGGGTCCTGATGGACTGGGTGCCCGCGCACTTCCCCCGGGACGAGTGGGCGCTGGCCGCCTTCGACGGGCGCCCGCTGTACGAGCACAGCGACCCGCGGCGGGCCGCACACCCCGACTGGGGCACGCTCGAGTTCGACTTCGGCCGGCCCGAGGTACGCAACTTCCTGGTGGCGAACGCGGTCTACTGGTGCGAGGAGTTCCACATCGACGGGCTGCGCGTGGACGCGGTCGCCTCGATGCTCTACCTGGACTACTCACGCGAGCCGGGCCAGTGGGAGCCGAACGAGCACGGCGGCCGGGAGAACCTGGACGCGGTGGCCTTCCTCCAGGAGATGAACGCCACCGTGTACCGGCGCTGCCCGGGAGTGGTGACCATCGCCGAGGAGTCCACGGCCTGGGACGGCGTCACCCGCCCCACCCACCTCACGGGCCCGAGCGGTTTCGGCGGGCTCGGTTTCGGCCTCAAGTGGAACATGGGCTGGATGCACGACTCGCTGGCGTACATGAGCCACGACCCCGTGCACCGCAGGCACCACCACCACGAGATGACGTTCTCGATGGTGTACGCCTACAGCGAGAACTACGTCCTGCCCATCTCCCACGACGAGGTGGTGCACGGCAAGGGGTCCCTGGTGTCGAAGATGCCGGGCGACTGGTGGCAGCGGCGCGCCAACCACCGCGCCTACCTCGGCCTCATGTGGGCCCATCCGGGCAAACAGCTGCTGTTCATGGGACAGGAGTTCGCCCAGGGGGCGGAGTGGTCGGAGGTGCACGGACCGGACTGGTGGCTGCTCGACCCGTCCTACGGCGCGGAGGCCGAGCACCGGGGCGTACGGGACCTCGTGGCGGACCTCAACACGGTGTACCGGGCGACTCCGGCACTGTGGCAGCGGGACACCGACCCGGCGGGCTTCGCGTGGGTCACCGGTGACGCGGCGGACGACAACGTCTTCGCGTTCCTGCGGTACGACGCCGACGGCACCCCGCTCCTGGCCGTCTCCCACCTGGCCCCGGTGGTCCGTGCCGACTACCGGATCGGGGTCCCGGAGGAGGTGCCGGCCTGGGTGGAGGTGCTGAACACCGACGCGGCCCGCTACGGCGGCGGCGACGTCACCACCCCGGACGTCGTCAAGCCCGAGGCCCACCCCTGGCACGGCCGGCCGGCGAGCATCCGGCTGACGCTGCCCCCGCTGGCGACGGTGTGGCTGCGCCCTGCCTGACGGTGCGCGGTACGGCGCTCACGGGTCCGGGGGCGGCGCGTCCCCGGACCCGTCGCGTCACTCCCCGTCGGTGCCGGTCATGCCCGCCGGCAGCTCGCCCGTGTGCAGCACGCCGAGCCGCTGGGTGGCCCGGGTGAGCGCCACGTACAGGTCGCTCGTGCCGTAGGCGGCCGGCTCCACCACCAGGACCGAGTCGAACTCCAGCCCCTTGGCCTGGCGCGGGTCGAGCAGGACGACCCCGCGCGTCAGGTCGGGCTCCGCGCCGGCCGTGACCCCGTCCAGCCGGGCGGCCAGGGAGCGGTGCAGCGCACGCGGGGCGATCACCGCGAGGCGGCCCTCGGCTGGCGTGAGTTCGGCGACCGCCCGGGCGACCGCGCCGGGCAGGTCACCGGCGGCCCGCCGCACCCAGGGCCGTACCCCGGTCGACCGGACCGAGCTGGGCGGCTCGAAACCGGGCTGCCGGGCGCGGACCACGGCCGCGGCCAGGTCCATGATCTCGGCCGGGGTGCGGTAGTTGACGCCGAGGCGGGTGTGCTCCCAGCGGTCCTCCACGTAGGGGGCGAGGATGTCCGCCCAGGACCCGACGCCGGCCGCCTCCGCGGTCTGGGCCGGGTCGCCGACCAGGGTCATCGAGCGGGTCGGGCTGCGCCGCATCAGCAGCCGCCAGGCCATCGGCGACAGCTCCTGCGCCTCGTCCACGATGATGTGCCCGAACGCCCAGGTGCGGTCGGCGGCGGCCCGCTCGGCGGCGCTGCGGTGGTCCGCCTCCTCCTGCCGCTCGGCGAACCGCTCGGCGTCGATGATGTCGTGCGCCGACAGCACCTCCGAGGCCTCGGGGTCGCTCTCCTCCTTGTCCTCGAACTCGTAGGTCCGTGAGGCGTACGAGACGTCCAGCACGCCCTGCGCGTAGGCGATCTGCGTCTCGCGCTCGCGGTCCGCCCGTACCCGCGCCGGCCGGTCGTCCTCGCCGAGGAGTTCGGCCGCCTCGTCCAGCAGGGGGATGTCGGCGACGGTCCAGGCGCGGGTCACCGGGCGGCGGACCGCGTCCGCGTCCTCCTCGGGGAGGTAGCCGTCCGGTTCCGCGAGGAAGTCGGCGAGCAGCCGCCGCGGGGTGATCCGGGGCCACAGCCGGTCGATGGCGGACCAGACGCCGGGGTTCTCGGCGAGTTCGTCGCGGATCTGGGTGATGTCGGCGGCGTCGAGCAGGCTGCTGCCGTCGTAGGGGTCGGTGCCCACGCGTTCGGCGTACAGCTCGGTGAGGGTGTTGAGGATGTGGCCCTCGAAGTGCTCGCGGGCCGCGTTGTGCGGCAGTTTCGCGGCGCGGGTCCGTTCCCGGGCGACGCTCACCAGGCCGTCGTCCAGCATCAGCACCTCGCGGTCGTGCTCGATCGCGACGACCGGGTCGGGCAGTGTCTGCCGGTCGCGCACGACGGCGGCGAGCACGTCGGCCATGGCGGCGCGGCCCTTCACCGCGGCCGCCTCGGGCGTGTCGGTGGCGGTGGCCCGCACGCCGGGGAACAGCTCGCCGACCGTGGCGAGCAGCACCCCCGTCTCGCCGAGGGAGGGCAGCACCTCGCCGATGTAGCCGAGGAAGGCCGGGTTGGGGCCGACGATGAGCACGGCCCGGCGGGCCAGCAGTTCCCGGTACTCGTAGAGCAGGTAGGCCGCCCGGTGCAGGGCGACAGCGGTCTTGCCGGTGCCGGGGCCGCCCTCCACGACCAGTACGCCGCGGTGGGGCGCCCGGATGATCTCGTCCTGCTCGGCCTGGATGGTCTGCACGATGTCGCTCATCCGGCCGGTGCGGGCCGAGTTCAGCGCGGCGAGCAGGACGGCGTCCCCGGTGGGGTCCTCGTGACCGGTGCGGGTGGCGTCGCCGAGGTCCAGGATCTCGTCGTGCAGGGAGGTGACGGTCCGGCCCTCGGTGGCGATGTGCCGGCGGCGGCGCAGGCCCATCGGGGTGTGGCCGGTGGCCAGGTAGAAGGGGCGGGCGACGTCGGCGCGCCAGTCGACGAGGACGGGGGTGCGTTCGGCGTCGTCCTCGCGCAGCCCGATCCGGCCGATGTGGTGCTTGTGGCCGTCGGTCAGGTCGATCCGGCCGAAGCAGAGCGAGCCGTCCACGGCGTTCAGCGCGGCGAGGAGCCCCGAGCGTTCGGCGACCAGGATGTCCCGCTCCAGCCGGGCCTGCATGGGCTTGTCGCCCTGGGCGAGCGCGTCGGCCACGGAGGTCTCGGCCTCGCCGCTCAGCACGTCCACGCGTGCGTACAGTCCGTCGACGAATTCCTGCTCGTTCCGCAATTCATCGTCCGGATATTCACTGTTCGACAGATCCGCGTTTGACAATTCCGCTCCCGCCCGCATATACTGTGCTCACTGAACTTCTCCGCGACATCCCTGAAGGAAGTCGCGAACCATTGAATATACGCAGAGAAATCCCCCGAGCGCAATTGCCTGCTCGGGGGTTTTTCGCGTTCCGGGTGCTTTTACAGCGCGTCCGCCAGGTCCGCCAGCAGCCGGCGCTTCGGCCGCGCTCCCACGATCGAGCGCACCGGCTCACCGTCCCGGAAGAGCAGGAGGGTGGGCGTGGCCATCACGCCGTAGGAGATCGTCGTCTGCGGATTGCGGTCCACGTCGATCTGGACGACCTTCAGCCGGTCGCCCTCCTCGAACGCGATGTCCTTCAGCACCGGCGCGAGCTGCCGGCAGGGCCCGCACCACTCGGCCGTGAACTGCACCAGCACCGGCAGGTCCGAGCCGATCACCTCCCTCTCGAAATCGGCGTCCGTCACTTCCGTCAGTCCGCTCACCAAGCTCATCGCGTCAGCCCTCCCAGTTCGCACACGGGTTCCGGGCCTCCCGGAACCAGCGCCTCGGCGGCCAGCTCGTCCCGGGCCCGCTCGGCCCGCTCCAGCTGCCCGGCGACCGTCTCGCGCACCGCCGTCAGCTGCCCGATGAGCGCGTCCAGCTCGGCCAGCTTGCGCCGGTAGACCATGAGCGAGGCCGGGCAGGAGTCGCCGTCCGGGTGCCCGGCCCGCAGGCACTCCACGAACGGCCGCGTCTCCTCCAGGTCGAACCCGAAGTCCTGGAGGGTGCGGATCTGCCGGAGCAGCCGGAGGTCGCCCTCGTCGTACGTGCGGTGTCCCTTGCCGTCGCGCCGGGCCGGCAGCAGCCCCCGCGCCTCGTAGTAGCGCAGGGTGCGTGTCGTGGTCCCGGCCCGCGCGGCCAGCTCGCCGATTCGCATGTCCACGACGGTACGGGTTGACGTCGGCGTCAAGGCAAGGCCGGAACCCCCGCCGATTCCGCCACCTCCATGAGGGAGGCGCTGTGCCGTTCCTCCTCGAACCGCCGGCGTCCGCCGCGCAGGCCGAACAGGCGCTTGGTCAGAGCGATGTAGAGGACCGCGAGGACGTTGAGGACGAGCGTGGCGATCTTCACCCAGCTGACGTGCTCGGTGAGCTCGTAGACCTCCAGCGGCAGGAAGGCGGCCGTCGCGACCACCGTCAGGTACTCCGCCCAGCGCCTGGCGTACCACAGGCCGACCGCCTCGATCAGTTCGATCAGCGCGTAGGCCAGCAGCAGGGCGGCCACCAGCAGCAGCGTGGAGTGCCGGTAGCCGAAGACCTTCTGGACGGAGCCGACGACCGGTGAGTGGTCGAGGTCGTAGTGGAAGTGCCGGAACACCGGGCGGAAGACGTCCAGGTACTCGTCGAAGAGCCGGCGCACCGCGTCCCGGCTGTTGCTGAACTTCCAGACCGCGACCGCGACCAGCACGATGAACACCCCGCGCACGGCCCGCTCGACGGCAAGGAAGCGCAGGACGAACAGGTCCCGCAGCACCTTGCCGCGCGGCACGAGCGGCGCGTCACCGGCCGGCCCGGAGCCGTGCGGCTCGCCGAGCGCGAAGTCACCGCAGCGCAGACAGCGCCACACGTCCCCGAGCGCGGTCCGGGCGTGCAGCCGTACCCGCAGCCGGGGGTCGTCGGGCGCGTAGGTCACATGTCCCTTTCGCGCGCAGGTCCGCCGGTCCCAGTCGATCTTCATCCGCGTGCCTCCATACGCGTACAGACGCCACGCGCGGACGTGCCGTTCCGGTGGGTCCGGAGCGGCACGTCCGCGGCGCGGTGCGTGGGGAGCGGTCAGCCGGCCTGGCTGTCCACCAGTTCCCGCTCCTCGGCCTCCGTCTCGGGTACGGCGGACTCGCGCCGGGGCAGCAGGACAGCCACCAGGACGGTGCCCACGCCGAGGATCACCGCGCCGACCAGGCTGGTGCGGGCGACCGCGTCGGAGAAGGACGAGCCCACCGCGTCCGCCATCTGCCGGGCGCCGGAGGCCAGCTCGGCGGCCTGCTGCTTGAGCTGCGCGGCCTGCTGCGGGTCCTTCGCGCTCGCCGCCTGCGCGGCCAGCCGGTGCGCCTTGTCGCCGATGCCCTGCGCGACGGCGTAGCCGGCGCCCACCGAGTCCCGCGCGGTGTCCAGGGCGCTCGCCGGGAGCCTGCTGCCGGCGGTGGCGTCGGAGAGGTGGTCGCCGTACGAGGTGGCGAGCAGCGAGCCGAGGAGGGCGATGCCGAGCGAGCCGCCCAGCTCCAGCGAGGTGTCGTTGACGGCGCCGCCGACGCCCAGCTCGGACTCGGGGAACGCGCCCATGATGGCGTCGGTGCAGGGCGACAGCGCAAGGCCGATGGCCAGGCCCAGGATGATCAGGGGGGCCACGAAGTCGCCGTAGCCGGAGCCCGCGTCCACCCGGGTCAGCAGGGCGAGGGCGGTCGTACCGCCGACCATGCCCGCGCTGACGGTCCACTTCATGCCGACCCGCGGGGTGAGCCAGCCGGTCAGTGCGGAGCCGGCGAAGACGGCCCCCGCCAGCGGCAGCATGCGCACACCGGTCTGGAGGGCGTCGTAGCCGAGGACGAACTGGAGGTGCTGGGTGAGGTAGTAGAAGGCGCCGAAGACGGCCAGGAAGAACAGGGCGACGGCGAGGTTGGAGCCCGCGAACCGGCGGCCGGCGAAGCGGCGCACGTCCAGGATCGGGCGCGGGTGCCGCAGCTCCCACAGGACGAAGGCGAGAAGGCCGACGCCCGCGAGGACCGCCGCCGCGACGGCCTTGGCGTGCCAGCCGAAGTGCGGCCCCTCGATGATCATGTAGACGAGGGCGCCGGTCCAGACCACCGAGAGCAGTCCACCGACGTAGTCGATGCGGTCGTGGTGGCCGGCCTTGGACGGCGGGACGAGGACCAGGGCGCCGACGACGGCCACGGCCGCGATGGGCACGTTGATCAGGAAGGTCGAGGACCAGCCGTGGTCGCGCAGCAGGGCACCGGCGACCACCGGTCCGGCGGCGATGGCGAGCCCGGCGGTGGCGGTCCACAGCGTGATCGCCTTCGCCCGTTCGGCGCGCGGGAAGGTGGCGGCGAGCAGCGAGAGCGTGGCCGGCATGATGAGGGCCGCGCCGACGCCCATCACGGCCCGGGCCGCGATGACGGTCGAGGAGCTGTCGGCGAGGTAGCCGAAGACGGCGCCGCCGCCGAAGACGACCAGCCCGAGGACGAGCGCCCCGCGCCGGCTGTACTTGTCACCGATCGCGCCGAGCAGCAGCATCAGCGCGGCGTAGGGGACGGTGTAGCCGTCGATGACCCACTGGAGGTCTGCGCTGGACAGCCCGAGGTCCCGGGTCATGTCGGGCGCGGCGACCGTGAGCGCGGTGTTCGCCATCACGATGATCAGCAGGCTGAGGCACAGCACCAGCAGCGCCCACCAGCGCCGGGCGTAGGGGCGCTCCGTCGTGTCGACCGGTTCGGTCATGACGAGTCGCATGGCAGGGGGTCTCCTTTCCGGAGCGGCGACGGACTTGCACATCGGTGTACCGCTACGCTTGCACAGAGGCGTGCAATTGCACAACCATGTGCAATGTACGTGGTTGCACAGCGCCGTGCAAGTCGAGCCGGGAAGGCAGAATGACCGCCATGACCACGGGTAACACCAGCCGCGCCGACGCCAACCGGCGCCGCATCCTCGACGTCGCCCTCACCGAGCTGCTCCACGATCCCGACGCCTCCATGGACCAGATCGCGCGCGCCGCGGGGGTCGTACGTCGCACGGTGTACGGCCACTTCCCCAACCGGGAAGCACTGATCAGCACCCTCGTGGACGGAGCCGTGGAGGCCCTCGCGGAGGCCGACTCCCACGCCCGCGCCGGAGTGGCCGACCCGGCGGAGGCGGTGGCCCGCTCGGTGCTCGCCCTGTGGCCGGTGGCCGACCGCTACCGGCTGCTGATCGCCCTGGCCCAGCGGACGGTCACCGTGCAGGGCATCCGGGAACGCCTCGCGCCCGTGCGCGACGACAAGATCCGCCTCCTCCAGCGCGGACTGGACGAGGGCGTGTTCGTCTCCCCGCTGCCCGCGCCGGCCCTCGCCTACGTGGTGGAGCAGATGCTGTTCGCGGTGACGGAGGCGGTGAACGACGGCCTCCTGGCAGCACAGGAGGCGGGCCGCGCGGCCACGGTCGCCGTGCTGACTGCGGCGGGCGTACCCGCCTCACGGGCCACCGAGCTGGTGGCCGAGGTGTCGTAAGGGAGAAGGGGCGCGAGGGACGCCGGGGCGAACGGGAGCCGGCCGGCCGAGATACGGGGAGACTCGGCCGCCCGGCGGCGGTGACCGGACGCCCGGCCCGGGTTCAGGCGGGGCCGGACGTCCGGAGCTCTGGGCGGATCAGGCCTTGGCCAGCTCCTTCTCGCCGTCCTCACGCGGCTCGGGAACATCGCTCACCGCCGGCCGCTGCTCGTCCAGCAGCGTCGTCTCGTCGAACGGCAGCTCGCCGGCCAGCACGCGCCGCACCCGCGCCTTGTCGATCTCCTTGGTCCAGGTGCCGACCAGCACGGTCGCCACCGCGTTGCCCGCGAAGTTCGTCAGCGCACGCGCCTCGCTCATGAACCGGTCGATGCCCACGATCAGCCCGACCCCGTCGACCAGCGCGGGCTTGTGCGACTGGAGGCCGCCGGCCAGGGTCGCCAGGCCGGCCCCGCTGACACCGGCCGCGCCCTTCGACGCCAGCAGCAGGAACAGCAGCAGCGGGATCTGCTCGCCGACCGACATCGGCGTGCCCAGCGCGTCCGCGATGTACAGCGACGCCATGGTCATGTAGATCATCGTGCCGTCGAGGTTGAACGAGTACCCGGTCGGCACGGTGATGCCGACGACCGGCCGGCTGACACCCAGGTGCTCCATCTTCGCGATCAGCCGCGGCAGCGCGGACTCGGAGGAGGAGGTGGACAGGATCAGCAGGAACTCCCGCGCCAGGTACTTGAACAGGGAGAGGACGTTCACCCCCGCGACGATCCGGAGCACCGTCCCGAGCACGACGAACACGAACAGGAAGCAGGTGACGTAGAAGCCCAGCATCAGCACGGCGAGACTCTTGAGCGCGTCGACGCCCGCGGAGCCGACCACGGCCGCGATCGCCCCGAACGCGCCGACCGGCGCGGCCCACATCACCATGGACAGGATGCGGAAGACCAGCCGCTGGATGTGCTCGATGCCCCGCAGCACCGGCTGCCCGGCCGACCCCATGGCCTGGAGCGCGAACCCGGCGAGCAGGGCAACCAGCAGCGTCTGGAGGACCTGGCCCTCGGTGAACGCGGACACGAACGTGGTCGGGATGATCGACAGGACGAAGTCCACGGGCGGCAGCGCGTCCTTGGAGACCTGGGCGTGCCCGGTCTGCCGGAGCGCCTCGGTCAGGTGCAGTCCCGCACCGGGGTGCAGCACGTTGCCGACGACGAGGCCGATGGCGAGCGCGACGAGCGACATCACCAGGAAGTAGCTGAGGGCGATACCGCCGACGGCACCGACCTTGGCGGCCTTGCGCACGGATCCGATGCCGAGCACGATCGTGCAGAAGATGATCGGTGAGATCATCATCTTGATCAGGTTCACGAATCCGGTGCCCAGCGGCTTCAGCTCCACCGCCGCGTCGGGCCAGATCAGCCCCACGGCGATGCCGAGCGCGACCGCCGCGATGACGGCGATGTACAGGTAGTGGGTCCGGTCCCGCTGCACGCGGGGTGCGGCAGGTGCCGTATCGGGGGTGCTGGCGGCCACGACTGCCCTCCTTGACGTCTTCGTCGGTGAACAACCGGCGTGCGGCTCACGTCCGGGCGTTGTTGGGGGAACGCCGTGACTATCTCCCGGCCCTGTGAGGGCGGTCACCCTTGTGTTCATTGAGTTCGCGCCCGGCCGCTCGTTCACCCGGCGCCCGGCCCGCGAGGCACACTGCTGACATGCGCCTCCCCACCCTTCCGCGACCACGCAGCCTGGCGGGCCAGCTGTTCGCCATGCAGGCCGTGCTGATCGCGGTGGTCGTGGCCGGGTACGCGCTGTTCACCTACGTCAGCGACCAGCGGCAGGCCGAGGACGCCGCCGCCCGGCAGGCGACGGCGGTGGCCCGCTCGATCGCCGACTCCCCCTCGGTCCGCACGGCGATCCGCACGACGGACCCCAGCGGCCGGCTGGAGCCGTACGCCCTGAAGGTCATGCGGGACGCCGACGTCGACTTCGTCACGATCATGAGCCCGTCCGGCATCCGCTGGACCCACCCCGACCGGCGGCAGATCGGCAGACGCTTCCTCGGCACCATCGCCCCCGCCCAGCAGGGCCGCACCTTCACCGAGACCTACACCGGCACGCTCGGCTCGTCGGTCCGCGCGGTGACCCCCGTCACCGACCACGGCCGGATCATCGGGCTGGTCAGCGCCGGCATCACCGTTCAGACGATCAGCGCCCGGGTCCAGGACCAGCTCACCGCCCTGCTCGGGGTCGCCGGCGGCGTCCTGCTGCTGGCCGCGGTCGGCACGTACGTGATCAACGCGCGGCTCCGCCGGCACACCCACGGCATGAACGCCACCGAGCTGAGCCACATGCACGACTACCACCAGGCGGCGCTGCACGCGGTCCGCGAGGGCCTGCTGATGCTGGACGCCCAGTACCGGGTGGCCCTGATCAACGACGGCGGCCGGGAGCTGCTGGGCGTGGGCGACGCCGGCGACCCGGACCTGATCGGCCGCTCGGTGGCCGGGCTGGGGCTGCCCGCCCCGCTGACCGGCGCCCTGCTGTCCTCCGAGCCGCGGGTGGACGAGGTGCACCTGACGGCGTCCCGGGTGCTGGTGGTGAACACGTCCCCGGTGTCCGGCGGTGAACGCCGGGGCACGGTCGTCACCCTGCGCGACGTGACCGAACTCCAGTCACTGATGGGTGAACTGGACTCGGAACGCGGCTTCACCCAGGCCCTGCGCTCACAGGCGCACGAGGCCGCGAACCGCCTGCACACCGTCGTCTCCCTGATCGAGCTGGGCCGGGCCGAGGAGGCGGTGGAGTTCGCGACGGCCGAGCTGGAGCTGGCCCAGGCACTCACCGACCAGGTGGTCGCGGCGGTGAGCGAACCGGTCCTCGCCGCGCTGCTGCTGGGCAAGACCGCCCAGGCGAACGAGCGGGGCGTGGAGCTGGTGGTGTCCCCCGACAGCCGGCTGGACGACGGCCTGCTCCCGCTCGAACTGTCGGCGAGGGACCTGGTCACCATTCTCGGCAACCTGATCGACAACGCGGTGGACGCGGCGCAGGGGACAGCGGGGGCGCGGGTGACGGTGACGGCGTACGCTTCGGCCGCCGAAGTCGTGCTGCGCGTGTCGGACACCGGTCCCGGTGTCGACCCCGCCCATGCCGGCCTGGTGTTCCAGCGCGGGTTCTCCACCAAGCCGGCCGGGCCCGGCGGGCGGGGGCTCGGGCTGGCCCTGGTCCGGCAGGCGGTGAACCGCCACCAGGGCACGCTGACGGCGGTGGAGTCCGACGAGGAGGGTGAGGGCGGAGCGGTGTTCGAGGTGCGGTTGCCGTTGCGCACGGCCCCGGGCGGTGGCGGATGACGAGCGGACAGCAGCCCATCCGCGTGCTCGTCGTCGAGGACGACCCGGTGGCGGCCGACGCCCACGTGCTGTACGTCGGCCGGGTGCCGGGGTTCGTCGCGGTCGGGAAGGCGCACACGGGTGCCCAGGCGCGGCGCGTCCTGGACCGTACCCCCGTGGACCTGCTGCTGCTGGATCTCCACCTCCCGGACGTGCACGGTCTCCAGTTCGCCCGGTCCCTGCGGGCGGCCGGGCATCACGCGGACGTGATAGCGGTGACGTCGGCACGGGACCTGGCGGTGGTGCGGGAGGGTGTCTCGCTCGGGGTCGTCCAGTACGTCCTGAAGCCGTTCACGTTCGCGACGCTCCGGGACCGGCTGGTCCGGTACGCCGAGTTCCACGCGGCGGTGGGCGAGGCGAGCGGACAGGACGAGGTGGACCGGGCGCTGGCGAGCCTGCGGGCACCGTCGCCCGCGGCGCTGCCGAAGGGGCTGAGCGGGCCGACGCTGGAGCGGGTGACGGGCGCGCTGCGGGAGGCGCCGCAGGGGCTCACGGCGGCGGGGGTCGCCGAGGCCGTGGGCATCTCCCGGATCACCGCCCGCCGGTATCTGGAGCACCTGGTGGAGGCGGGCCGGGCCGGACGGAGCCCGCTGTACGGGCAGGTGGGACGGCCGGGGCTGGTGTACCGGTGGGGTGCGCCGAGCCGGTGAACACGCCGGCCGGCGGCCGAGGACACCCCGGGGTCCGCCGGCCCGGCGGATCGGGGCCGCGTGACCCGGCCGGCGAAGGCGGCAGCGGAGCACCCCGGGAGAGGACTGGCCGGGCGGTTCGCGGACGGGTGGCACCGGGGGTCGGCCCAGCCCGCGTGATCCCCCCTACGTTCCTACGGTCCGTGGTCCCGGTGGAACCGACCGTGGTCAACCGCGCGGTCCGGGCCTACGTGGTGCCGGGTGCGCCGTCCCACGGCCCGGCCCGGCCTCCCGGCTCCCCCGTTCGACGCCCCCGCCGCCCGCAGGCTCCGTGCCGCGCTGGGCATGGGACCCGGGCACGTCGCCCATGGGCTGCGTGCCTCCTACGGGCTGCCGTTTGTCACGCCCGACCTCGTGACCGCCCGGAAACACGGCACGATCACCCCGAGCAGTCCCGAGCTCATCGCGCCGGCAGGCGCGTTGAGGTGTTCTCCGGGCGGACTCATCGGCCCGGCCGCGGCCCCTGCGCGAGCATCGCGCAGCCCGTGCCGTGGCACCCCAGGACGTCGCCCGCGCCGTCGGCATGGGCCTGCGCGCGTATCTGCGGACGGAGGAGAGCGGCCGGTGGCGGGGCGCCGAGCGCCGGTCGGCCGCGCCGGCCCGGGTCCTCGGCCGCGCCCTGCCCGACTTCGTCGCCGCCACCGGACGCGAGGCCGGGCTCGCCGAACTGCCGCACAGCGCGGTGACCAGCCGCCGGCAGGCCTACGTGGTGCCGGTGAGGCGGCTCGCGCCCCTGGACCGGGGCATCCTGGAGCCGGTGCTGCAAGGGCCGCACCTGGAACCGGACCGAGGCCACCGGCACCGGCATCGGCTGACCGGAGCCGGCCCCGATCCGGGAGGCAAGCCCTAGAAGACCGACTCGGCCTCGTCCATGCGGTCCTTCGGTACCGTCTTCAGCTCGGTGACCGCCTCCGCGAGCGGCACCATCAGGATGTCGGTGCCGCGCAGCGCGGTCATCCGCCCGAAGTCGCCGCGGTGCGCGGCCTCGACGGCGTGCCAGCCGAAGCGGGTGGCGAGGACACGGTCGTACGCGGTGGGCACGCCGCCGCGCTGGACGTGGCCGAGGATGACCGGCTTGGCCTCCTTGCCCAGGCGCCGCTCCAGCTCGTAGGCGAGGGCGGTGCCGATGCCCTGGAAGCGCTCGTGGCCGTACTGGTCGATGGCACCCTTGCCGTAGTCCATGGTGCCCTCGGCGGGATGCGCGCCCTCGGCGACGCAGATGACGGCGAACTTCTTGCCGCGGGCGAACCGCTCCTCGACCATCTTGACCAGGTCGGCCGGGTCGAAGGGCCGCTCGGGCAGGCAGATGCCGTGGGCGCCGGCGGCCATGCCGGACTCCAGGGCGATCCAGCCGGCGTGCCGGCCCATGACCTCGACGACCATCACCCGCTGGTGGGACTCGGCGGTGGTCTTCAGCCGGTCCATCGCCTCGCTGGCCACGCCGACAGCGGTGTCGAAGCCGAAGGTGCGGTCGGTGGAGGAGATGTCGTTGTCGATGGTCTTGGGCACGCCGACGACCGGGAGGCCGGCGTCGGAGAGCATGCGGGCCGCCGTCAGGGTGCCCTCGCCGCCGATCGGGATCAGCGCGTCGATGCCGAACTCCTCGACCATGTCGGTGGCCCGCTCGCAGGCCTCGCGCAGCCGGTCGCGCTCCAGGCGGGAGGAGCCGAGAATGGTGCCGCCGCGGACCAGGATGCCGCTGACCGCGTCCAGGTCGAGGGCGCGGTAGTGACGGTCCAGCAGACCCCGGTAACCGTCCTCGAAACCGATGACCTCGTCGCCGTACTGCGCCACCGCCCGGTGCACGACCGACCGGATCACGGCGTTCAGGCCGGGGCAGTCGCCACCTGCGGTGAGAACTCCGATGCGCATCGTGCTGTGTCTCCTGCTCGCTGTCGGTACCGGTGAGCTGATGCCGATTCTTTCACGTCCGTGGGGCAGGAGAGGTCTTGACGGGCGCCTTATCTGGCAGCAGGGGTACTGTCAAGAGGGTTCTGCTCACCTCGGTGAGCGATTTTTATGCCGACGACGCGACAGACACGACGGACGCGACAGAAGGAACGGAGTGGACACGTGACGCGCAGCGTGTACGTGACCGGGATCGACCGAGGTGACGGCCGTCAGGTCGTGGAACTGGGGGTCATGGAGCTGCTGACCCGGCAGGTCGACCGGGTGGGTGTGTTCCGTCCGCTGGTCCACGACGGTCCCGATCGCCTCTTCGAGCTGCTGCGGGCGCGCTACCGCCTCACGCAGGACCCGGCGACCGTCTACGGCATGGACTACCACCGGGCGTCCGCGCTCCAGGCCGAACAGGGCACCGACGAGCTGGTCTCCGCCCTCGTCGACCGCTTCCACCTGGTGGCCAGGGACTACGACGTCGTCCTGGTCCTCGGCACCGACTACGCCGACACCCAGCTGCCGGACGAACTGTCCCTGAACGCCCGGCTCGCCAACGAGTTCGGCGCGTCGGTGATCCCGGTGGTGGGCGGCCGCCGGCAGCCGGCCGAGTCCGTGCTGGCCGAGACCCGCAACGCCTTCCGCGCCTACGACGGCCTCGGCTGCGACGTCCTCGCCATGGTCGCCAACCGGGTGACCCGCGAGGACCGCGACAGGATCGCCGAGCGGCTCGCCGGCCGGCTGCCGGTCCCCGCCTACGTGCTCCCCGACGAGCCGGCGCTGTCCGCGCCGACCGTCGCGCAGATCGCCCAGTTCCTCGGCGCCCGGGTGCTGCTCGGTGACGACTCCGGGCTCGCCCGGGACGCGCTGGGCTTCGTCTTCGGCGGGGCGATGCTGCCGAACTTCCTGAGCGCCCTGACCCCGGGCTGCCTGGTGGTCACCCCCGGGGACCGCGCCGACCTGGTCGTCGGTTCGCTGGCCGCGCACAGTGCCGGCACCCCGCCGATAGCCGGCGTGCTGCTCACCCTGAACGAGGTGCCGAGCGACGAGATCCTCACCCTCGCCGCCCGCCTGGCCCCGGGCACCCCGGTGATCTCGGTCTCCGGCAACAGCTTCCCCACCGCCGAGCAGCTGTTCTCCCTGGAGGGCAAACTGAACGCGGCCACCCCGCGCAAGGCGGAGACCGCGCTCGGCCTGTTCGAACGCTACGCCGACACCGCCGACCTGGCCCGCCGGGTCTCGGCACCCAGCAGCGACCGGGTCACCCCGATGATGTTCGAGCACAAGCTCCTGGAGCAGGCCCGCTCCGACAAGCGGCGGGTCGTCCTGCCCGAGGGCACCGAGGAGCGGGTGCTGCACGCGGCCGAGGTGCTGCTGCGCCGGGGCGTGTGCGACCTGACCCTGCTCGGCCCGGTCGAGCAGATCCGCAAGAAGGCCGCCGACCTCGGCATCGACCTCGGCGACTGCGAACTGATCGACCCGGCCACCTCCGAGCTGCGCGACGCCTTCGCGGAGAAGTACGCGGCGCTGCGCGCCCACAAGGGCGTCACGGTCGAGCTGGCCTACGACGTCGTCTCCGACGTCAACTACTTCGGCACCCTCATGGTCCAGGAGGGCCTGGCCGACGGCATGGTGTCCGGCTCGGTGCACTCCACGGCGGCCACCATCCGGCCGGCCTTCGAGATCATCAAGACCCGGCCGGACGCGTCCATCGTCTCGTCGGTGTTCTTCATGTGTCTCGCCGACAAGGTGCTGGTGTACGGCGACTGCGCGGTCAACCCGGACCCGGACGCCGAGCAGCTCGCGGACATCGCCGTCCAGTCGGCCGCCACGGCCGCCCAGTTCGGCGTCCAGCCGCGGATCGCGATGCTGTCGTACTCCACCGGTACGTCCGGTTCGGGCGCCGACGTCGACAAGGTGCGCGCGGCCACCGAGCTGGTCCGCGGCAGGCGGCCCGACCTGAAGACCGAGGGGCCGATCCAGTACGACGCGGCCGTGGAGCCGTCCGTCGCCGCCACCAAGCTGCCCGGCTCCGAGGTCGCCGGACAGGCCAGCGTGCTGATCTTCCCCGACCTCAACACCGGCAACAACACCTACAAGGCCGTGCAGCGCTCGGCCGGCGCGATCGCCGTCGGTCCGGTGCTCCAAGGTCTGCGCAAGCCGGTCAACGACCTGTCCCGGGGCGCCCTCGTCCAGGACATCGTCACGACCGTCGCCATCACCGCCATCCAGGCCCAGAACCTCGACCAGAAGGCACCCGAGCAGTGAGCACCCCCACCCGCGTCCTCGTCCTGAACTCCGGTTCCTCCTCGGTGAAGTACCAGCTGCTGGACATGCGGGACAGCAGCCGGCTGGCGGCCGGTCTGGTCGAGCGCATCGGCGAGCAGACCTCACGGCTCCGGCACACCTGCCTCGGCACCGGTGACACCCGTGAGCACAGCGGCCCGATCGCCGACCACGACGCCGCCCTCAAGGCCGTCGCCGGGGAGCTGAGCCGCGACGGCCTCGGCCTGGACTCCCCCGAGCTGGCCGCGATCGGGCACCGCGTGGTGCACGGCGGACTGTTCTTCACCGAGCCCACCGTCATCGACGACGAGGTGCTCACCGAGATCGAGCGGCTGATCCCCGTCGCCCCGCTGCACAACCCGGCCAACCTCACCGGCATCCGCACCGCGAAGGCCCTGCGCCCCGACCTGCCCCAGGTCGCCGTGTTCGACACCGCGTTCCACACGACGATGCCGGAGTCGGCGGCGCGCTACGCCATCGACCCGAGGATCGCCGACCGGCACCGCATCCGCCGCTACGGCTTCCACGGCACCTCGCACGCCTATGTCTCCCGCGAGACGGCACGGCTGCTGGGCAAGGATCCGTCCGAGGTCAACGTGATCGTGCTGCACCTGGGCAACGGCGCCTCGGCGTCCGCGGTCGAGAAGGGCCGCTGCGTGGACACCTCCATGGGACTGACGCCTTTGGAGGGGCTCGTGATGGGTACGCGATCCGGTGATCTGGACCCGGCCGTCATCTTCCATTTGGCGCGTGTCGGCGGAATGTCCATGGACGAGATCGACACTCTTCTCAACAAGAGAAGCGGTCTGTTCGGTCTGTGCGGGGACAACGACATGCGGGAGATCCGCCGCCGGATCGACGAGGGCGACGAAGAGGCCGCTCTCGCCTTCGACATTTACATTCACCGGCTCAGGAAGTACATCGGCGCCTATTACGCGGTCCTCGGCACGGTGGACGCGGTGGCGTTCACCGCCGGGGTCGGCGAGAACGCGGCACCGGTGCGTGAGGCGGCGGTGGCAGGCCTGGAGAGCCTGGGCCTGGCGGTCGATCCGGAGCGCAACGCCGTCCGCGGCGGCGGGCCGCGGCTGATCTCGCCGGAGTCCGCCCGGGTGGCGGTGGCCGTGGTACCGACGGACGAGGAACTGGAGATCGCGACGCAGACCTACGCACTGGTCGGAAAGCACAACTGAATAGCACCTGAGCGGTGCCCCACTCATTTGTATCTTCCACCAGACGGAATATTCCGTAGCGAAACAAACCGATAGGATCGCTCCATGCGCCGTTCGAAAATCGTCTGTACTCTCGGCCCCGCGGTCGACTCCCACGAGATGCTCGTCGCCATGATCGAGGCGGGCATGAACGTGGCCCGGTTCAACTTCAGCCACGGCTCCCACGCCGAGCACCAGGCGCGGTACGACCGCGTCCGGGCCGCTTCCAAGGAGACCGGCCGCCCCATCGGCGTCCTCGCCGACCTCCAGGGCCCCAAGATCCGCCTGGAGACCTTCGCCGAGGGCCCGGTCGAGCTCGAGCGCGGCGACGAGTTCGTCATCACGACCGAGGACGTGCCGGGCGACAAGCACCTGTGCGGTACGACGTACAAGGGGCTGCCGGGCGACGTCTCGCGCGGCGACCAGGTCCTGATCAACGACGGCAACGTCGAGCTGAAGGTCCTGGACGTCGAGGGCCCCCGCGTCCGGACGATCGTCATCGAGGGCGGCGTCGTCTCCGACCACAAGGGCATCAACCTGCCCGGCACGGCCGTCAACGTGCCGGCGCTGAGCGAGAAGGACGTCGAGGACCTGCGCTTCGCCCTCCGCATGGGCTGCGACATGGTCGCCCTGTCCTTCGTCCGGGACGCCAAGGACATCCAGGACGTCCACCGCGTCATGGACGAGGAGGGCCGCCGCGTCCCCGTCATCGCCAAGGTGGAGAAGCCGCAGGCGGTGGAGAACATGGAGACCGTCGTCGCGGCGTTCGACGCCGTGATGGTCGCCCGCGGTGACCTCGCCGTCGAGTACCCGCTCGAGAAGGTCCCCATGGTGCAGAAGCGCCTGATCGAGCTGTGCCGGCGCAACGCCAAGCCGGTGATCGTGGCGACCCAGATGATGGAGTCGATGATCACCAACTCCCGTCCGACCCGCGCCGAGGCCTCCGACGTGGCCAACGCGATCCTGGACGGCGCCGACGCGGTCATGCTGTCCGCCGAGTCCAGCGTGGGCGCCTACCCGGTCGAGACGGTCAAGACCATGTCGAAGATCGTCACCGCGGCGGAGCAGGAACTGCTCTCCAAGGGCCTCCAGCCGCTGGTCCCGGGCAAGAAGCCGCGCACGCAGGGCGGTTCGGTGGCCCGCGCGGCCGCCGAGATCGCCGACTTCCTCGGCGGCAAGGGCCTGGTCGCCTTCACCCAGTCCGGTGACACCGCACGCCGTCTGTCCCGCTACCGCGCGATCCAGCCGATCATCGCCTTCACCACGGACGAGTCGACCCGCAACCAGCTGACCCTCAGCTGGGGCGTCGAGTCGCACGTCGTGCCGTTCGTGAACACCACCGACGAGATGGTCGACCTGGTGGACCAGGAGGTCGCCAGGCTGGGCCGCTTCGACGCGGGCGACACCGTCATCATCACCGCCGGCTCGCCCCCCGGGGTCCCCGGCACCACGAACATGATCCGCGTCCACCACATCGGCGGCCAGGGCAACTGACCGTCCCGCAAGGACTCGTACGACGCCGAGGGCGCCTCCTGGGACGGGGGGCGCCCTCGGTCGTTCCCCGGCTCAGCCGCCCTGGGTCGCGTGCCGGCCCGGGTTGCCGGACGATGCCGGAGTTGTCGCCGTCCGGCTCCGGCGTCCAGGTGCGGGAGCCATAGGGCGTGGCCCGGTCCTCGAACAGAGGACCGGGCCACGGTGTTGCGGCTCCCGGAAGGGTTCGTTGCGTACGACGACGGTCAGTCGGTCGTGTACTGGCGCATGCCCGGGATGGTCAGGGTGCCGCCGAACTGGGCCGCCTGGACGACCTTGACGTGGGTGAAGAGGATGTACGGGATGTTCAGCGGAGGCGGGTTGTCGGGGGTGAACGTCACGGGGATCAGGCCCAGCAGGTTGCCCGAGATGCTCTCCGTGTACATCGTGGTCTTGCCGCCGTCGATGGTGGACTCCCCACCCTTGGCGCTCTGCACGTGGTAGGTCTTGCCCGACTGCTTGTCCTTCACGATCTGGTGAAGGTCCACGATGCTGGTACCGCCGGAGATGACGTACTTGAGTACCTTCTTCGTGGTGCCGCTCGCCGTCTTCACCTCCACGACGCCCTGGTAGTCGGCGCCGTTGAGCGTCAGGCGACTGGCCTCCAGGTACCAGGGATCGTCCGCCACCAGAGTGCCGTTGTCGACACCGCCGACCTTGTCGGTGGCCGCCGGGCAGTCCTCCGGGGACGTGCTGGAACTGGCGGACGGGCTGGGCGTGGCCGACGCGGTCGCGTCTCCGGCGGTCTTGGCGGCGTCCCCGGCCTTCTCGGTGGCGCTGCCGGCGGTGTCCTTGACCGTGTCGGTGGCCTTCTCGGCCGTGTCCTTCACGGTGTCGGTGGCCTTCTCGACCGTGTCCTTGACGGTGTCGGAGGCGCTGCCGCCGCCCGGGGAGGACGAACCGGAGCCCGAGGAACCGGTGCCCGGGTCGGACGACGGGGAGGGCGCGGACGACGACGGGGACGCGGAGGGCGTCGGGGTCGCGGTCGACGTGCCGGAGTCCTTGTGGCCGCCGGTGAGGATGTCACCGACCGTGTCGCCGATGGTGTCGAGGACACCCCCGACGCCGCTCTGTGTCTGCGACGGGGTCGGCGTCGGCTTCGACGTGGCCGTGTCACCGCCGGAACCGGAACCGGAACCCGTACCGGAACCGGAACCCGTACCGGAGGACGCGGTCGGCTCAGGGGTGGCCTTGTCGCCGGAACCTGAATCCGGCGAAGAGGTCTTGCCCGGGGCCTTCGAATCGTCCGGCGTCTTCGTGTCCGGCTTGCCGGCGTCGGCGCTCGCCGTGGGGGACGGCGTCGCGGACGTACTCTCCGATGCCGATGCGGACGGCGACGGCGAGGCCGACGCGTCCTTGGAGTCGTCCAGGGCCTTCAGACAGTCCTTGTAGTCCTCGGCCTGCTGGCTGGTGGACGCGGACGTGCTGCCGTTGGCGGCGAGGGCGAGCGAGGACGTGTATCCGAAGCCCATGAGCACCGCGGTCGGCATCGCCACGGACGCTATCGCCTTGCCGGCGGGCATGTGGAACCTGGTGAACAGCGTCTTCTTGGGGGCTGCGTGACGGGGCCCGGTTCTCTCACGGAGCCCTTCCACGTCGGTCCCGTGGATCACCTCGTCAGCCGGCACTGTGCCTCCCGTTCGCCCCGTTGGCCGGGCTCGTTCCTGACAGGTCGTTCGCCTCGCTGAACCCGTGGGCCGTCTCGGGCGCGCTCTCCACGGGAGCGTCGTCGTCCGTCAGGGCCGGCGCCGTCTTCCGCGACCCGGACTTGGCCGGCGCCCAGGCCACCGCCATGGCCCCGCCGAACAGCGAGAGCAGGAAGCCGACGATGAAGCCGCCGAAGTTGGAGACCGGGAGTGACACCAGCGCCAGCAGGATCGCGGCGACACCGGCGAACACCCGCACGTGCTGCTGGAACCACAGGGTCAGGCCCAGGACGACGAGGAGCACGCCGATGATCAGGGATCCGGCTCCGGCGGTGGTCGACATCGCCACCGTGAGCGCGCCCAGCTTGAGGTGCGCGTACGGGAAGTACATGATCGGCAAACCGCCGATCATGACGTACAGGCCCGCCCAGAACGGGCGGTTGCCCCGCCAGGCGCGGAACTGCAGCCTACGGCGGGTGAACTGGCCGGGGGCGGCAGAAGTCTCGGCGCTCATGGAAAACAGCTCCCTGGTGCGGCGTTGCTCTGGTGATGTGGTGCTGGGTGGAGCGGTCGGGGGTGCGGGCCGAGAGGCCGGGCGGGGAAACCGGTGGCTCCCCCGCCCGCCATCAAGCGCTTAGTAGCACTCGATTCCCGCGCCGCTGCCCCACTGCAGGCCCATGTGCAGGTTGGACAGGGTGAAGGTGCCGGCGGTGGTCGCCCACGCCGTCTGGTGCACGCCGGTCAGCGTGGCCGTGTCGGCCTGCTGAGCGAACCCGAACGGGTTGGCCTTCTTGCCCTGGTACTCCTCGGCCTTGGGCTTGGGGCCCTTGGCGCTGCCGGCCGCGACGCCGATGTCCATGTTGTCGAACACGGCCTGGTCGGCGTCGAGGTTGGCGACGTCGATGTAGAGCTTCGACGCCTGGACGTCCTTGCCCTTGTTGCCCGCGGTCAGCTTGAGGGTGATCTGCTTGTTCAGGAACGGGACCGGGGTGACCACGGACTGGCACATGTTGGTGATGCTTGCCGTCTCGAACGCCGAGACGGCCACCGGGTGCGCCGCGTCCTTGCCCTCGAGGTCCTTGCCCGTGTCGAGCGCGCCGTACTGGGTGAAGTCATGGCCGACGAGCTTGTCGGCGCTGACCTTGAACTCCTGGCCCGACACGCTGAACGAGGCAGCCAGCGCGCCCTGCGCGAGGGCGACACCTATCGCTGCCGTAGCGGCGACGCTGGGCACCATGACCACAGCGAACCGCTTCCATCTGGTCCCGCCACGCACCTGGGACTCCATATTTCCTCCTTCTCGGACGTACATCTCCTGGCCCGGCCACGCCCCCGGACGGCGGCTCAGCCTGGCAGGGATGGGAGAAGCTCTACGTCCTCGGGAAGGAGAGCGCCCGTACCCGGAGGCGCGAACCGCGCCCGAATCACCGGCGATCACCCCCGAGCGACAACCACTGGTCGCGCCTGACACGCAATCACGCACAACCCTGCTGGACAGGCTTCGCCGGCCGGCGAAGACCCCCCTGCCCGAGAACCGGCGCCACTGCCGCCGGCTCTGCTCGGTGGGGACCCTGAGTCTCCCGTGTCCCGGCCGGATGCCGGGGTGCGGGAATGGACCGAGCGTCGCCGATCGTGGTGCATTCTCGGCCCGGACACAAGGGGGTTCGTTACTGGCTAGTAACGGCTGGATAACCGGAGGACGACCGACCGGTCTCGGAACGCGACACTCGGTGGTGACCCGGGTACGAGAAAAGCCGTTGATCCCTGGACGAACCCAGACAGATCAACGGCTTTGGCTTACTCGGAGTAACAGTGACCGCGATTGCCAAGTTTTGGCAAAGCGCGGTCACCGCGACGCCCCGGTGGCGAATCTTTCACCCCGGCATCACACACCGTGGCGTTTAGTGACTGGTCAGAACAGCGCCCGCGCCAGCGCGCGGCGCGCCCCCACCACCCTCGGGTCCTCCGGGCCCACCACCTCGAACAGCTCCAGCAGCCGGACCCGTGCCGCGTCCCGGTCGTCACCCGCCGTGCGCTGCACGGTCTGGATCAGCCGGCCGAAGGCGTCCTCGACGTGTCCGCCCACCAGGTCCAGGTCGGCGGCGGCGATCTGCGCCCGCACGTCCGACGGCTTATCCGCCGCCTCCTGACGGACCTTCTGCGGATCCATACCCTGCACCCGCTGCAACAACTCGGCCTGCGCGAGACCCAGCAGGGCCTCGGGGTGGGCCGGGTCGTCGGCCAGCACGTTGCGGTAGGCCTGGATCGCCCCGCCCAGGTCGCCGGCGTCCAGCGCCAGCGCGGCGGCGTTCAGGGCCGCGTCGTACGGCCCTGCCGCCGGAGCGGCCTGCGGGGCACCGCCCGGCTCGGCGTCCGGGTCGACGGTCAGACCGGTCAGCCCGAAGCGCTCCTCGGCGACGGCCACCAGCTGGTCCAGCGTCTGCCGGATCTGCTGCTCGTCGGCCGCCCCCTGGAACAGCGGCAGCGCCTGCCCGGCGACGACCGCGAAGACGGCCGGGACGCCCTGGATCCCGAACTGCTGCATCAGCATCTGGTTGGCGTCGACGTCGATCCGGGCGAGGAGGATGCGCCCGTCGTACTCGACGGCCAGCCGCTCCAGGACCGGGCTCAGCTGCTTGCAGGGCTGACACCACTCGGCCCAGAAGTCGATGACGACGGGTACTTCGGCGGAGCGCTGGAGGACGTCGCGCTCGAAGCCCGCCTCATCGACGTCGATGACGAGGTCGGCCGGCGAGACGGCCCCCGTCCCGCCCTGACGGGCGGCTTCGGCGCGCGCCTGCTCGGCCTTGGCCTTGGCCTCTTGGGCCGCCTTCACCGCGGCGAGGTCGACGACTCCGCTCATGGACATGTTCCGTGGCTGCATGCGTCTATCCTCCCCCGATCCCGCGCCGGAACGAAAAATGCGTCGTAGCGGCGCCGGGTCCCCACCCCACGCCTGTGGTCGTCGCCCGTGCACGTCCCTCACGAGCTTTCGCTACGACCCGTAGCGTAATGCCATGCGGGCAGCGCGCGACACCCCGCCCCGGTGATCTCCCTCACGGCACCGCATCATCCGCCGGTTATGGTCGTGGCATGCAGAGCCGTACCCCCGCCGGCCGTCCCGGACGCCCGCGCAGCGCCACCGCGGACGCCGCGATCCTGGCCGCGACCCGGGAGGCTCTCGTCGACCTCGGCTGGTCCAAGCTCACCCTGGGGGACGTCGCCACGCGCGCGGGGGTTGCGAAGACCACGCTCTACCGCCGCTGGGCAGGCAAGAACGAACTCGTCGTGGACGCCGTGGCGGAACTCTTCGACGAACTGCGACTGCCCGACCGCGGCAGCCTCGCCGACGACATCGAGGGCGTCGTCCTCCAGTTCGCGGCCATCCTCGCCCGGCCCGAGGCGAAGAGCGGCCTGATGGCGGTGATCGCCGAGTCCACCCGGGACGACGCCCTGCGCGAACGCATCCGCGCCTCCATCGTGGAACGCCAGATGTGCCTGGTCCTGGAGGGCCGCGCCCGGGCACAGCAGCGCGGCGAGCTCCCCCCGGAGCCCGATGCGCGGGAGTCCGCCCGCACGGTCGACCTGATCTTCGACGTGGTGGCCGGCGCGGTCGTCCACCGCACCCTGGTGAGTGGCAAACCGGCGGACGAGGAGTGGGTCCACAGCTTCACCCGCGTCCTGCTCCACGGCCTGGCGGAAGCCCCGGGAGACGGCTAGGGTCTTTCGTTCGGATCAGGCCGGATCAGGGAGCGGGTCCTGGTGCCGTGCATCGCAAGGCGGAGGAGGGCGCCATGGCGGAGCCATGGCAACCGACGACAACGCGGCGAGGCGCGGTGCCAGGGCCCGCGAGCCCGGCATGATCCGAACGAGAGGGCCTAGCACGCCGCGGGCGGCTCCCACGGGAGGTCGCGCGCCGACGCAACGCTGCCCGCCGGCTGTCGGACCGGCGGGCAGCTTGTCGGGAGGGGGTCAGAAGCCCGGGGGCTCCGTGTACACCCCCCACTCGTCGCGCAGTACCCCGCAGATCTCGCCGAGTGTCGCCTCCGCGCGTACGGCGTCCAGCATCGGCTCGATCATGTTGGCGCCGGAGCGGGCGGCGGCCAGCATGCCGTCCAGGGCGCCGCGCACCGCCGCCTCGTCGCGCGCGGTCTTCCGTCCGGCGAGCGCCCGCACCTGCTCACGCTCCACCTCGTGGCTGACGCGCAGGATCTCCAGGTCTCCGGTCACCGAGCCGGTGGCGACGTTGACGCCCACGACCCTCTTGTCACCCTTCTCCAGGGACTGCTGGTAGCGGAACGCGGATTCGGCGATCTCCCCGGTGAACCAGCCGTCCTCGATGCCGCGCAGGATGCCGGAGGTGATCGGTCCGATCGGGTGCCGTCCGTCCGGGTGGGCCCGCCGGCCCCGCTCCCTGATCCGCTCGAAGATCTTCTCCGCGTCCGCCTCGATCCGGTCCGTCAGCTGCTCGACGTACCAGGAGCCGCCCAGCGGGTCGGCCACGTTGGCGACCCCGGTCTCCTCCATCAGCACCTGCTGGGTGCGCAGGGCGATCTCCGCCGCCTGCTCGCTGGGCAGTGCCAGGGTCTCGTCCAGGGCGTTGGTGTGCAGCGAGTTGGTCCCGCCGAGCACGGCGGCCAGCGCCTCCACGGCCGTACGCACCACGTTGTTGTAGGGCTGCTGCGCGGTCAGTGAGACCCCGGCGGTCTGGGTGTGGAAGCGCAGCCACTGCGCCTTGTCGCTCTTCGCGCCGTACACGTCCCGCATCCAGCGCGCCCAGATGCGCCGGGCGGCCCGGAACTTGGCGATCTCCTCGAAGAAGTCGACGTGCGCGTCGAAGAAGAAGGACAGGCCGGGCGCGAAGACGTCGACGTCCAGTCCGCGGCTGAGGCCCAGTTCGACGTACCCGAAGCCGTCCGCGAGCGTGTACGCCAGCTCCTGCGCGGCCGTGGCGCCGGCCTCCCGGATGTGGTAGCCGGAGACGGACAGCGGCTTGTACGCCGGGATGCCCGCCGCGCAGTACTCCATCAGGTCGCCGATCAGCCGCAGATGGGGCTCCGGCTGGAAGAGCCACTCCTTCTGGGCGATGTACTCCTTGAAGATGTCGGTCTGGAGCGTTCCGTTGAGCACGCCCGGATCGACGCCCTGGCGCTCGGCGGCGACCAGGTACATGCAGAAGACGGGCACGGCGGGCCCGCTGATGGTCATGGAGGTCGTGACGTCCCCGAGCGGGATGTCCTTGAACAGCACCTCCATGTCGGCGGCCGAGTCGATGGCGACCCCGCAGTGCCCGACCTCGCCGAGCGAGCGCGGGTCGTCGGAGTCGCGGCCCATCAGCGTCGGCATGTCGAAGGCGACGGACAGCCCCCCGCCGCCGGCGGCGAGGATCATCTTGTACCGCTCGTTGGTCTGCTCGGCGTTGCCGAACCCGGCGAACTGCCGGATCGTCCAGGTACGGCCGCGGTAGCCGGTCGGGTGGAGCCCGCGCGTGAAGGGGTACTCCCCGGGCCAGCCGATCCGGTCGAATCCCTCGTACGTGTCGCCCGGTCGGGGGCCGTACACCGGCTCCACGGGGTCGCCGGAGAGCGTGGTGAAGTCCGCGTCGCGCTTGCGCGCGGCGTCGTAGCGGGCCTGCCAGCGACGGCGGCCCTCCTCGATGGCGTGAGCGTCCATACCCTTGAATTTACTAGGACGTCCTAGTAAATGTCGATGGCTGACCGCCGTACGACATCCGTACGGCGGTGTGCGCTACGCCTTGGCGACGGCCGGGGCCCGGTCGCCGACCTGCGCGTCCAGCTCGCGGCTGATCTTCCGCTCGACGAAGAAGGCAGCCGTCGGAATGGTGCCCGCGAGCAGCACCCACAGCTGCTTGCCGACCGGCCACTTCGCCTTGGAGCCCAGGTCGAAGGCGAAGATCAGGTAGACGACGTACAGCCAGCCGTGGGCGATGGCGACGACCCGGGTGAAGTCGGCGGCACCGTCGACGCCCAGCCCGTACTTCGCGATCATGCTCAGGCACAGCAGCACCAGCAGGACACCGGTGGTGTACGCCATGACGCGGTAGCGGGTCAGCACGCTTTTTTTCATGGAGCCGAGCGTAACCACCCGTTCCGGGAGATCTTGCCCCGGGTCACTCCTCGTCGAAGTCGTGCGCCGCGATCCGCAGGGGCCGGAGCATCGCGAAGATCTCCTGGCACTCCTCGGCGTCGTACACGCCGAGGCCGAAGTCCATGGCCATCAGGTCGCGGGTGGCCGCGTCGACCACCTCACGGCCCTTGTCGGTGATGACGGCGAGGGTGCCGCGGCCGTCGTTGGGGTTGGGCCGCTTGGCGACCAGCCCCGACCGCACCAGCCGGTCCACGGTGTTCGTCACCGACGTGGGGTGCACCATCAGCCGCTCGCCGATCTTGGACATCGGCAGCTCACCGGCCTTGGAGAAGGTGAGCAGCACGAGCGCCTCGTACCGGGCGAACGTCAGCCCGTACGGCTTGACCACCGCGTCCACCTCGGCGAGCAGGATCTGCTGGGCGCGCATGATCGAGGTGATCGCGGCCATGGACGGCACGTTCCCCCAGCGCTGCTTCCAGAGCTGGTCGGCGCGGTCGATGGGGTCGAACGGAAGGCTGAGAGGCTTCGGCACGTCTTGAGACCCTACCGGCCGGTCATATGCCGGTCAGCTCCGTCTCGGCTTTCGGTCACCTGGGCCCGGGGAGTCACGTCGGCTCAGTGGCCGGCCCGCCGCAAACGGTGCCGTACCGCCCGTTGTGCCACCGGCCCGAGGTCCTCCAGGGCGGCCACCAGTGCGCCGAGCTGCTCCAGCGCGCCGAGCGCCGCCTGCGCACCCTGACCGTCGACCCCCTCGTACAGCTCGATCCCGACGAAGGACGCCGCGACCGCCCGCGCCAGGCCCGCCGGGTCGACGAACTCGCCGAACGGCGTCGAAGCGAGCAGGCGCGTGAGCACCCGCTCGATCTCGGTGATCCACAGCCGCAGCCCGTCGGCGGTGGCCGGTCCCACCGCGGCGTGCGTCGGTGCCCCGGCCAGCAGCTGGCCGAGCAGGGCCACATGTCCCCCGGCCCGCTCCCGCTCGTGGATCTCCCGCCCGAGAGTGAGCAGCTCGGACAGGGAGGAGACACCGGCGAGCCGTTCCCGGTAGCCGGCCACGGCCTTCTCCGCCCCGTACCGGCAGGCCGCGGCGAGCAGTTCGTCCACCGATCCGAAGTGGTAGAAGACCAGCGCCTGATTGACGCCGGCCGCCGCCGCCACCGTCCGCGCCGACGTCCTGGCGATGCCCTGCTCGGTGAGCGTCCGCAGGGCGCCCTCCAGCAGCTTCGTCTTGGTCTCCTGCGCCTTCGCCGTCTCCGGGCTCATGCGCGCGCCTCCTCCCGCACCGGCCTCAGCCCGGGCCGCACCCCGCGGACACGCACATCCGTGTACGACGCCGTGAACGAGCCCTCGTAGCCGAAGAGCGGCCCTGCGTACCGGTTCACCACCCGGACCCGGATGCGTAAGCGGCCGGTCGACTCGTCGTAGGACTCCCGCACCTCGGCCGTGGCGCCGATGATCTCGGGCACCCGGACGTCCACCGGCCCCTCCCGGAACCGGTGCTCGCCGGAGCGGATGAGCAGCGAACCGTCGGGTTCGGCACGCAGGTGCAGGTCGCTGGCGAGGTGCTGGTGGGTGCCGAGGTAGTCGAGGATGCGGTCTCCCCGGGGGCTCAGCACCATCTGCGCGTCGAAACGGCGGGTGCGGCCGGGCAGGTCGAAGGTGCGCACGAAACTCACCGTCTCACGGCCGAAGCTGTCGACGTAGGGCACGTTCTCGATCACGAACGGAATGTTCCGCCCGGCCCGGGGGACCAGGATGTTGCGGACGGCGCCCAGGGCCAGGAACGGCCGCACGAACGCCGGACCGTGCCAGATCCGGTCCATCACACCCCGGCCCGTGCAGGCCTCACCGCTCGCCAGGCCCACCGAGAAGCGGCGCCGCAGGGCCGGGTGGAGGCGGTCGAAGTCGGCGCCCATCACGGTCTGGAAGATCGAGGTCATCCGTGCTCCTCCAGGGTGCGCAGGAGACGGGGTGCCCGGACGCGGGTGGCGGGGGCGCGCAGGCAGCGCCGGGCGGCCGGGGTCCCGGCGAGCGGGGCCTTGAACAGGGCGAGGGAGACGCCGACGACCAGCAGCAGCGGGCACAGGTAGGCCATGGCGTCCGTCAGGGGGCCTAGCGGGCCGGGGAGGGCGCCCTGCCCGAGTCCGGTCAGGCCCAGGGCGAGCAGCAGCGTGCGGACCGTCAGCTCGGCGAGCCAGTTGGCGAGGGCCCGCTCGGGGGTGACGCCCCGCTCCAGCCAGAGCCGGAGCCGGTCGAAGGACCAGGCGGTCGCCCAGCCCATGAGCGGACGGAGGAGCAGGCGGTCGGCGAGGGCGCCGAGGGCTCCCCAGCGGGGGCGGTAGTCGTAGCCGGTGAGGAAGCGGACGCCGTGGGCGTCGGGCACGTAGCGCCAGTAGCCGCTGCCCTCGGCGATCAGCGAGAGGGGGTGGGGGGAGCAGAAGCGCAGGGCGGAGGTCCGGGTGCCGTCGGGGCGTTCCCGTTCGCCGGCCGCCACCCCGGTGCCGGACACGGTGAGGAACGGCAGCACGCGGGTGGCGTAGCGGAAGCGCTGCGGCTCACCCTCCGCGCGCGGGAGGTGGTGGATCTCGGTGAAGCGCAGGTCCCAGCGCTGGTGGCACGCCGGGTCCTGGGTGCGGGCCCATAGCTCGTCCAGGTCGGCGCGGATGTGTGTCTCCACGTACAGACCCATGTGTTCCCCCACGTCAGCATGGTGTTTGAGCGAACGCTCAAACCGTCTGCCCCTGAACGTACCGCTCTTTGAGCGATCGCTCAAACACTTGTGCACGGAATCAGCCGGTGCACGGGAGGACCCCGCGCACGAAAAACCCCGGCCGGTGCGGGCCGGGGTGTCGCCGGAGCGGCGGAGCTACTGCGCCAGGTGCCGCTCGACGGTCGCGACCTTGGAGGTGAGTCCGTCGGTCACACCGGGCCGGATGTCGGCCTTGAGGACGAGCGAGACGCGCGGCGCACGCTGCTCGACGGCGGCGACGGCACGCCTGACGACGTCCATGACCTCGTCCCACTCGCCCTCGACGGAGGTGAACATGGCGTCGGTGCGATGGGGCAGGCCGGACGCGCGGACCACGCGGACGGCGTCGGCGACGTACTCCCCCACGTCCTCGCCGACACCCAGGGGCGTCACGGAGAAGGCGACGATCATGCGTTGGCTCCTTGCCGGCGTGCGCGGGCGGCGATGACGGCGTCCTCGGCCTCGCGGCGCAGCTTGCGCTCGGCGAAGAAGCCGCCGGTGGGCAGCACCGAGAGGACGAAGTAGAGGGCCGCGGTCTCCAGCGGCCACTTGGCGCGGTTCCAGGCGTCCGCCCAGAAGAGGACGTACAGCACGAAGAGGACGCCGTGGATCGCGCCCATGACGGGGACCGCGTTGAAGTCCGTGGTCCGCTTCAGCACCGAGCACAGGAGCAGGATCAGGAAGGACACGGCCTCCGGGGCCGAGACCAGGCGGAGACGGCGGAGGGCGGTGGCGGTCTTGATGTCCACGGGTCACCTTCGGTGGGAGTAATCGTTTGTGAACGCACGCACAAGCGTCTCCCCATTGTGGCAAACGGCGCCCCCAGGGGTCCGGTCAGGGTGGGTGTCCACCCGGCGGCCCTGTTCCGTCCACCCGTCCGGCGGCTACTTTCGCAGCGTGGCGATGTTCCGACTCCAGGGGAGCAAGGTGCTCGCCGTCGACGTGACCGGTGACGCCGTGAAGGCGAAGAACGGCTCGATGGTCGCGTACGACGGGCGGATGACCTTCAAGAAGCTGAGTGGTGGCGGCGAGGGGCTGCGCGGGATGGTGACCCGGCGGCTCACCGGCGAGCAGATGACGGTGATGGAGGTGAGAGGCCAGGGGACCTGCTGGCTGGCGGACCGGGCCGCCGAGATCAACCTGGTCGCCCTGCGGGGCGACAAGCTGTACGTCGAGGCGGGCAACCTGCTGGCGACGGACGGGGGGCTGCGGACGGGCACGACGTTCACGGGCCTGCGCGGCGCCTCGCAGGGCAACGGGCTGTTCACGACGACCGTGGAGGGGCACGGCCAGGCGGCGATCCTCTCCGACGGGCCGGCGGTCGTGCTCCGGGTCACCCCGCAGTACCCGCTGACCGTGGACCCGGGCGCCTATGTCGCCCACCAGGGCGAGGTGCGGCAGTCCCTCCAGTCCGGTGTGACCTTCCGCACCTTCCTCGGGGAGGGCGGCGGCGAGGCCTTCCAGATCCGCTTCGAGGGCGACGGCCTGGTGTACGTGCAGCCGAGCGAGCGGAACACGATCGCGGGGGACCTGTGAGATGACCTTCCGGGAGATCAACGCCAAGATGGTCGAGGCGACCGTGCTGCCGGGGCAGCGGCTGTTCAGCCAGCGCGGGGCGATGCTCGCCTACAAGGGGGACGTGTCCTTCACGCCCAGCGTCCAGGGCGGCCAGGGCGGGGTGATGTCCATGATCGGACGCCGGGTGGCCGGCGAGGCGACCCCGCTGATGACCGTGGAGGGCAGCGGCACGGTCTTCTTCGGGCACGGCGGTCACCACGTGCACGTCATCGGCCTCACCGGCGACACGCTGTACGTGGAGGCCGACCGGCTGCTCGCCTTCGAGGGCACGCTGCGGCAGGGCACGATGTTCATGGGCGCGCAGGGCGGCGTGATGGGCCTGGCGCGCGGGCAGGTCACCGGGCAGGGCCTGTTCACGACGACCCTCCAGGGGGACGGCTCGGTGGCCGTGATGGCGCACGGCGGCGTCTTCGCGCTCCCGGTCACCCCCGAGCGCCCGGTCCATGTCGACCCGCAGGCCTACGTCGCCCACCACGGCGAGGTCCGCAACAGACTGTCCACCGCGATCGGCTGGCGCGACATGGTGGGCCGCGGTTCCGGTGAGGCCTTCCAGCTGGAGCTGAGCGGCAGCGGCACGGTCTACGTCCAGGCGTCGGAGGAGAAGCTGTGAGCACCCACGGAACGGCGGGCGCCGGACCGGTCGTGTACGACCCGATGACGCTGCCCGCCGACGACAACGTGAACGCGTACACCTTCTGCGTCGAGCTCAGGAGCGGCCAGTGGTTCCTCCAGAAGGGGAAGATGATCGCCTACTACGGGGCGATCGAGTTCGACGGCATCGGGCACGGGCGACTCGACCGGCTTGTCCGTACGTCGTTTCATTCGCCACTGCACGCGAGCGACTGGGTCGTGGCGGCGGGCTCGGGGAAGATGCTGCTGGCCGACCGGGCCTTCGACGTCAACTCCTTCGACCTGGACGACGGGAACTTGACCATTCGCGCGGGCAACCTGCTCGCTTTTCAGCCAAGTCTCGCGCTCAAACAATCGATCGTGCCGGGTTTTCTGACCCTTATCGGAACCGGCAAGTTCGTGGCCGCATCTAACGGGCCGGTGGTGTTCATGGAACCCCCTGTCCGGGTCGACCCTCAGGCGCTCGTCGGGTGGGCCGACTGCCCGTCTCCGTGCCATCACTACGACCACGGGTATCTGACGGGTGTACTGGGCGGTCTACGTGCGATGACGGGCTTCGGCGGGGTTTCCGGCGAGGAGCATCAGTTCGAGTTCGCCGGCTCCGGGACGGTGTTGTTGCAGTCGACGGAGACCCTCATGGCCGAGGCGGCCACGGGGGCGGTTCCGCCCGATCCGGGGGTCCCCGGAGGTGGCGGAGCGGCACCGTTCGGGCACGGTCCGCAATCGTCGGCCGCACCGCGCCTTCCCGGACAGCTCGGAGACCTCCAGCGTCGCTTCGGGCTGTGAGCGGTAGTCTGCGGAGTGTGACATCGAACGCGTGCGCACAGTCACACCACCCGAAGTAGTTCGCCATTCAACTTCTTAGGTAGACTTCATTCATGGAGACCGAGACGGCCACGCGCTGGCTGACCGATGCGGAGCAGTGCGCCTGGCGCACCCACCTGGAGGTCAACAGGCTGTTGACGTACCAGCTCGAAAAGGATCTCCAACCGTTCGGCCTGACAATGAACGACTACGAGATCCTGGTGAACCTGTCCGAGTCGGAAGACGTACGGATGCGGATGAGCGACCTCGCCTCCGCGACCCTCCAGTCCAAGAGCCGGCTCTCGCACCAGATCACGCGGATGGAGAACGCGAATCTGGTGCGCAGGGAGAACTGCGAGTCCGACCGGCGGGGACTGTACGCCGTGCTGACCGAGCACGGCATGGAGACGATGCAGAAGGTCGCACCGCACCACGTGTCGTCCGTACGGCGGCACTTCATCGATCTGCTGTCCCAGGATGCCCTGATCGAACTGGACAAGGCGCTCCGGCCGATCGCCGAGCACCTCAGAGGGCAGCGGGGACGCCCCTGAGCCTCCCGGGAGACTCAGGGGGTGACAGCACGGCAGGGGGGCGCACGGCCCGGTCCTATCGCGGTGCCGCCGCGCCCGCCTCCGCCGCACCCGCTGATCCCGCTTCCACCGGATCCGCGCGCACCGAACCCGTCTTCGCGGAGTCCGTCTTCGCGGAGCCCGTCGTCGGGGAGCCCGTCGTCGCGGAGTCCGTGCCCGCCCCTGCCGCCCAGGTGGCGCGGCCGCTCGCGGCCAGGGCGGACAGGAGGGCGATGCCGCCCGCCAGGGCGAAGCACACCGCCGAGGACAGCCGGCCGGCCAGCAGTCCGGCCACCAGCGCTCCCGCCGAACTGCCGGCGTTCACGCCCATGTTCACCCACGCCCCGGCCTGGGTGCGGGCGCCGTCGGGAGCCGTTTCGTCGGCGAGCAGGTAGGCCGTCGTCAGGGCCGGGGCGACGAACGCGCCCGCGACGACCATGGCCCCGGTGAGCGTCCACAGGCCCGGCGCCAGACCGGCCGGGACGAGCACCAGACCGAGGCCCGCCGCGAACCGGCACAGGCGGGCGCGGGTCGACGCGCGCCACCGCACCGCCCCGTGGGCCAGACCGCCCAGCGCGCTTCCCGCCGAGAGCGCGCCCAGCACCCAGGGGACGAGGGCGGCGTCGTACGAGCGTTCCGTGGCGAAGGCCATCACCAGCAGTTCCACGGCGCTCAGGGAGAGACCCGTGCCCAGGGCGACGACGACCGGGGGCAGCACCTGACGCCGACCGCCGCGCTGGTGCCGGCCGGCGGCGGGACGCGGGCCCGGCAGGGCCGGGGACCTGACGAAGACGCAGGTGCCCGCCACGTTCAACACCGCGCTGAGCAGGATTCCGGCGGCCGGCGGGGCGAAGCCCAGGAGGACGCCGACCAGCGCCGGGCCGGAGACGAACAGCAGTTCCTCGGCGACTCCGTCCAGGCTGTAGGCCCGCTGGAGCAGGTCCCCGTCGGCGACCAGCCGGGACCACAGCGCGCGCATGGTCGGACCCAGCGGGGGCGCGCACGCACCCGCCAGGGCCGCGGAGACGGCGATGAGGGGCGCCGGCGCGCCGGGCCGCCAGGTGAGGAGCGCCAGGACGCACAGCAGCGCGCCGTACAGCGCCGACATGGGCAGCAGGGCCCGGCGCGGGCCGTGGCGGTCGATCAGCGCGGCCCGCAGCGGCATGAGGAAGACCGTCATGGCGCCGAACAGCGACAGCACTACGCCGGAGACGGCGTAGGACCCGGTGGCCCGGGTGACGGACAGCAGGACCGCCAGGCCGACCGTGCCGTAGGACAGGCGGGCGGTCAGGGCGGCGGTGAAGGTGCGGCGCGCATGGGGGACGCGCAGGACGGCGGCGTACGAAGGCCGCGAAGGGTACGTGGACACGCGGACGTTCCTCTGGGAGAGGCGGAAGAGGGGACACCGAAGGCAGCGGTGGCCGGTGGCCGGACACCGCGCATCCGGTGCGCTCTACGCCAGGAAGAGGAACGACATGGGGGCAAGCTAGCAGTACGGCGGCCGGGGCGGCAGGGGTCAGCCCCGCGTCAGGCCCGTGACCAGTTCGTCAGCCGCCCGGTAGGGATCCAGTTCGCCGGTCACGATCCGCTCGGCGAGGGCGCTGAGGCGGCGGTCGCCGTGCAGGTCGCCGATGCGTTCCCGCAGTGCCGTGACGGCGATGGTCTCCACCTCGCGGGCCGCGCGGGCCCGGCGGCGCTCGCCGAGGACACCGCGTTCCTCCATCCACGCCCGGTGCTTCTCCAGGGCCTGAACGACCTCGTCGATGCCCTCGGCGCGGGCCGCGACGGTCTTGACGATCGGCGGGCGCCAGTCCCCGGGCCCACGGGACTCGCCCAGGCCCAGCATGTGGTTCAGCTCGCGGGCGGTGGCGTCGGCGCCGTCCCGGTCGGCCTTGTTGACGACGTACACGTCACCGATCTCCAGGATGCCGGCTTTCGCCGCCTGGATGCCGTCGCCCATGCCGGGGGCCAGGAGGACGACGGAGGTGTCCGCCTGGGAGGCGATCTCGACCTCCGACTGGCCGACGCCGACCGTCTCGACCAGGATCACGTCGCAGCCGGCCGCGTCCAGCACCCGGATCGCCTGGGGCGCCGCCCAGGCGAGGCCGCCGAGATGGCCGCGGGTCGCCATCGAGCGGATGTAGACGCCGGGGTCGGAGGCGTGCTCCGACATGCGGACCCGGTCGCCGAGCAGCGCGCCGCCGGAGAACGGCGAGGACGGGTCGACGGCCAGGACGCCGACCCGCCTGCCCTGCTTGCGGTACGCGGTGACGAGCGCGGAGGTGGAGGTCGACTTGCCGACACCCGGTGAGCCCGTCAGGCCCACCACATAGGCGTTGCCGGTCAGCGGCGCCAGGGCCGCCATGACCTCCCTGAGCTGCGGAGACGCCCCCTCCACCAGCGAGATCAGCCGGGCCACGGCCCGCGGCCGGCCCTCTCTCGCCCGGGCGACCAGCGTGGAGACGTCCTGCATCACAGCTCCGTTCACTTCACCGACGTACCGGAACACGGCCCTACGGGACCTCAGGCCTTCGGTACCCGCACGATCAGCGCGTCACCCTGGCCGCCACCGCCGCACAGCGCCGCCGCGCCGACGCCACCGCCACGGCGCTTCAGCTCCAGCGCCAAGTGGAGCACGAGGCGGGCGCCCGACATACCGATCGGGTGGCCGAGCGCGATGGCGCCGCCGTTGACGTTCACCTTTTCCGTGGACACGCCGAGGTCCTTCATTGACTGCACGGCGACCGCGGCGAAGGCCTCGTTGATCTCGATGAGGTCGAGGTCGGAGACGTCCAGGCCCTCCTTCTTCAGGGCGTGCCGGATGGCGTTGGACGGCTGGGACTGGAGGGAGTTGTCCGGGCCGGCCACGTTGCCGTGGGCGCCGATCTCGGCGAGCCACGTGAGGCCCAGTTCCTCCGCCTTGGCCTTGCTCATCACGACCACGGCCGCCGCACCGTCCGAGATCTGCGAGGCGGAGCCGGCGGTGATGGTGCCGTCCTTGGCGAAGGCCGGGCGCAGCCTGCCCAGGGACTCCACGGTGGTGTCGCCGCGGATGCCCTCGTCCTTGCTGAACAGCACCGGGTCGCCCTTGCGCTGCGGGATCTCCACCGGCGTGATCTCGGCCTCGTACAGGCCGTTCTTCTGCGCGGCGGCGGCCCGCTGGTGGGACAGGGCGGCGATCTCGTCCTGCTCGGCGCGGCCGATGCCGAGCCGGGTGTTGTGCTTCTCGGTGGACTCGCCCATGGCGATTCCCTCGAAGGAGTCGGTCAGACCGTCGTGGGCCATCGCGTCGAGCATCTCGACCGCACCGTACTTGAAGCCCTCACGGGAGTTCGGCAGCAGGTGCGGGGCGTTGGTCATGGACTCCTGGCCGCCGGCGACGACGATGTCGAACTCGCCGGCGCGGATCAGCTGGTCGGCCAGCGCGATCGCGTCGAGGCCGGACAGGCAGACCTTGTTGATGGTGAGCGCCGGGACGCTCATCGGGATGCCGGCCTTGACCGCCGCCTGGCGGGCCGGGATCTGGCCCGCGCCGGCTTGCAGCACCTGGCCCATGATCACGTACTGCACCTGGTCGCCGCCGATCCCCGCACGGTCGAGGGCGGCCTTGATCGCGAAGCCGCCCAGGTCGGCTCCGGAAAAGGACTTCAGCGAGCCCAGCAGCCGCCCCATGGGCGTACGGGCGCCCGCGACGATCACCGAGCTGGTCGTTCCAGAAGACATGAGGTGCGATCCCCTTCCAGCTGACGAGCAGCCGAGGAGTGAACGAGGGTTTACTTCGAATGTACTGAGCCGGTGAGCACGCCGTCACCGGCCTGCCGGTGTGATCGCGCGCACGTTGCGTAACCACCCCGGGAGCGCTGCACTGAATCCATGCTGACGCGAATCGACCACATCGGGATCGCCTGCCACGACCTCGACACGACTGTCGAGTTCTACCGGGCCACGTACGGCTTCGAGGTGTTCCACACCGAGGTCAACGAGGAGCAGGGCGTGCGCGAGGCCATGCTCAGGATCAACGGGACGTCGGACGGCGGCGCCTCCTACCTCCAGCTGCTGGAACCGACCCGCGAGGACTCCGCGGTCGGCAAGTGGCTCGCCAAGAACGGGGAGGGCGTCCACCACATCGCTTTCGGTACGGCGGATGTCGACGGGGACGCCGCCGACATCCGCGGCAAGGGCGTACGCGTGCTGTACGAGGAGCCACGACGCGGCTCCATGGGGTCGCGGATCACCTTCCTGCACCCCAAGGACTGCCACGGTGTCCTGACAGAACTGGTCACTTCGGCCCCTGTTGAGTCGCCCGAGCACTGATGCCCGTACATAAGGGCCGGTAGGGTTGGGGGCGGTCGTCCCCGCACCCGGGGGCGACCGCATGCCGGGGTCCGGGTTTCGGGGGACGAGCGTCGGGGCGGCAGCCCGTGCTCCGCCGCTGATCTGACACCATTCCCCGGGGGCCCCGTTCGGCCGATGGACGGAGCTCGTTGCAGAAGCTGACCAGGGGACGGATGGGACCGCGCAGTGCGGGGCTACGAGAGCCAGGAGCGAGAGCCGGCGGCTGACGTCGACCACCTCTCTCGGTTCGAGGCCGAGATGAAGCGGCTGAGGACCGAGCGGGAGAAGGCGTTCCAGCACGCCGAGGACCTCGGCTACCAGGTCGAGGTGCTGCGCGCCAAGCTGCACGAGGCGCGCCGCACCCTCATGACCCGGCCCGCCTACGACACGGGCGATCTCGGCTACCAGGCCGAACAGTTGCTCCGCAACGCCCAGATGCAGGCCGAGCAGCTGCGCCAGGACGCCGAGCGGGAGCTGAGCCAGGCCCGCGCGCAGACCCAGCGCATCCTCCAGGAGCACGCCGAGCAGGCCGCCCGGCTCCAGGCCGAGCTGCACCAGGAGGCGGTGACCCGGCGCCAGCAGCTCGACCAGGAGCTGGCCGAGCGCAGGGCGACCGTCGAGTCCCACGTCAACGAGAACGTGGCCTGGGCCGAGCAGCTGCGCGCCCGGACCGAGGCCCAGGCCCGCCGGCTGCTCGACGAGTCCCGCGCGGAGGCCGAGCAGGCCATGGCGACCGCCCGCGCGGAGGCCGAACGGCTGACCCGGGAGGCCCGGGAGCGGCTCCAGAGCGACGCCGAGAGCGCCCGCGCGGAGGCCGAGCAGATCCTGCGCCGCGCCCGCGCGGACGCCGAACGGCTGCTGAACGCCGCCTCCGACCAGGCGCAGGAGGCCACCGAGCACGCCGAGCAGCTGCGCACCGCCACGGTCACCGAGTCGGACAGCGCCCGCCGGCAGGCCGCCGAGCTGAGCCGGGCCGCCGAGGAGCGGATGACGGCGGCCGAGGAGGCGCTGCGCAAGGCGCAGACCGAGGCCGACAAGGTGGTCACGGAGGCGAAGGAGGCCGCCGCCAAGGCCCTCGCGAGCGCCGAGGCCGCCAACGAGACGCGGACGCGCACCGCAAAGGAGCAGGTCGCCCGGCTGGTCGAAGAGGCCACCAAGGAGGCCGAGCACACCCGCTCCGAGGCCGAGCAGCTGGTCGCCGACGCGCGGGCCGAGGCCGAGAAGCTCGTCGCCGAGGCCGCCGAGAAGGCCCGCTCGATCACCGCCGAGGAGACCGCCACCCAGCTGTCCAAGGCGGCCAGAACCGCCGAGGACGTCCTGAACAAGGCCTCGGAGGACGCCCGCAGGACCACCAGGGCCGCCGCCGAGGAGGCCGAGCGGATCCGCAGCGAGGCCGAGGCCGAGGCGGACCGGCTGCGCGCCGAGGCACACGACATCGCCGAGCAGCTCAAGGGCGCGGCGAAGGACGACACCAAGGAGTACCGCGCCAAGACGGTCGGGCTCCAGGAGGAGGCCCGCCGGCTGCGCGGCGAGGCCGAGCAGCTGCGCGCCGACGCGGTCACCGAGGGCGAGTCGATCCGCGCCGAGGCCCGACGCGAGGCCGTCACGCAGATCGAGGAGGCGGCCAGGACCGCCGAGGAGCTGCTGGCCAAGGCCAAGGCGGACGCCGACGAGCTGCGGCAGTCCGCGACCGCCGACAGCGAGAAGGTCCGCACCGAGGCCATCGAGCGTGCCACGGCACTGCGCCGGCAGGCCGAGGAGACCCTGGAGCGTGCCCGCAAGGAGGCCGAGCGGCTGCGCGCCGAGGCCGCCGAGCAGGCCGAGACGGTCGGCGCAGACGCCGAGAAGGCCGCCCGCGAGCTGCGTGAGGAGACCGAGAGGGCCCTGGAGGCCCGCCGTACCGAGGCCGCCGAGGAGCTGGGCCGCCTCCAGTCGGAGGCGCAGGAGCGGCTGGCGTCGGCCGAGCAGGCGCTGGCCGACGCCCGCGAGGAGGCCACCCGGATCCGCCGGGAGGCCGCCGAGGAGGCCGAGCGGCTGCGCGCGGAGTCCGCCGAGCGGATCCGTACGCTCCAGCAGCAGGCGGAGGCGGAGGCGGACCGGCTGCGCGACGAGGCCGCGTCCGACGCGTCCGCCTCCCGCGCCGAGGGCGAGGCCATCGCCGTACGGCTGCGCTCCGAGGCCGCCGCCGAGGCCGAGCGGCTGAAGGTGGAGGCCCAGGACACCGCCGACCGGGTGCGCGCGGAGGCGCAGGCCGCCGCCGAGCGGCTCGGCACCGAGGCGTCCGAGACGCTGGCCGCCGCCCAGGAGGAGGCCGCCCGGCGCCGCCGTGAGGCCGAGGAACTCCTCGGCGCGGCCCGCGAGGAGGCCGGCCAGGAGCGGCAGCGGGCCCGCGAGCAGAGCGAGGAGCTGCTGGCGTCCGCGCGTACGCGGGTCGAGGAGGCCCAGGCGGAGGCGACCCGGCTGGTCGAGGAGGCCGACCGGCGCGCCACCGAGATGGTCGCCGCCGCCGAACAGCACGCCCAGCAGGTGCGGGACTCCGTCGCCGGGCTGCACGAGCAGGCGCAGGAGGAGATCGCCGGGCTGCGCTCGGCCGCCGAGCACGTGGCGGACCGTACGAAGCGGGAGGCCGAGGAGGAGGCGGACCGGGTCCGCGCCGACGCCTACGCCGAGCGGGAGCGGGCCGGTGAGGACGCCTCCCGGGTGCGGCGCGAGGCGCACGAGGAGACGGAGGCCGCGAAGGCACTGGCCGAGCGGACGGTCGCGGAGGCGATCGCGGAGGCCGAGCGGCTGCGTTCGGACGCGAGCGAGTACGCCCAGCGGGCGCGCACCGAGGCGTCGGACGCGCTGGCCGAGGCCGACCAGGCGGCGGCCCGTACCCGGGCGGACGCCCGCGAGGACGCCAACCGCATCCGTTCGGACGCGGCGACACAGGCGGACACGCTCATCACCGAGGTCCGCGGTGAGGCCGAGCGGCTCCGGACCGAGACGGCCGCCGAGGCCGACCGGGTGCGCACCGAGGCGCTGACCGAGGCGGAGCGGCTCCGTACGGAGACGGCCGCCGAGGCGGAGCGGGTGCGCGCCGAGGCCCTCGCCGAGGCCGACCGGGTCCGGGCGGAGGCCGTCGCGGGCGCCGAGCAGCTCATCGGGGACGCCACCGGCGACGCCGAGCGGCTGCGCGCCGAGGCCGCCGAGACCGTCGGTTCCGCGCAGGCGCACGCCGAGCGGCTGCGGACGGAGGCCGAGCAGCTCAGGACGGACGCGGAGACCGAGGCCGAACGGCTCGTCAGCTCCGCGCGCGAGGAGGCCGAGCGGACGCTGGACGAGGCCCGCAAGGAGGCCAACAAGCGGCGTTCGGAGGCGGCGGAGCAGGTCGACACGCTCATCACGGAGACCACGGCCGAGGCCGACAAGCTGCTCACCGAGGCGCAGCAGCAGGCACTGAAGGCGACCACGGAGGCCGAGTCGCAGGCCGACACTATGGTCGGCGCGGCCCGCAGCGAGGCCGAGCGGATCGTCTCCACGGCGACCATCGAGGGCAACTCGCTGGTGGAGAAGGCCCGTACGGACGCGGACGAGCTGCTGGTCGGCGCCCGCCGGGACGCCACCGCGATCAGGGAGCGCGCGGAGGAACTGCGCGACCGCGTCACCACCGAGATCGAGGAGCTGCACGAGCGGGCCCGGCGCGAGGCCGCCGAGACGATGAAGTCGACCGGCGACCGCTGCGACGCGCTCATCAAGGCCGCCGAGGAGCAGCTGGCGAAGGCCGAGGCGAAGGCCAAGCAGCTGGTGTCGGACGCCGATTCCGAGGCGGGCAAGGTGCGCATCGCCGCGGTCAGAAAGGCGGAGGGGCTGCTCAAGGAGGCCGAGCAGAAGAAGGCCAGCCTCATCAAGGAGGCCGAGGAGCTGAAGGCGGAGGCGATCCGCGAGGCCCGGCGCACGGTCGAGGAGGGCAAGCGCGAGCTGGAGATCCTGGTGCGCCGGCGCGAGGACATCAACACCGAGATCTCCCGCGTCCAGGACGTCCTGGAGGCGCTGGAGTCCTTCGAGGCCCCGGCGGCCGGCAAGGACGGCGGAGTCAAGGCGGGCGCCACCGTGGGTGCCCCCCGATCGGGTGGCAAGTCGTCGGACGGTTAGGGGGAAGGGTGGATTCCGGCGCCTTCCGGGGGTTTGCCCGGGTCCTGGGCGAGCCGTGCGCCGGTCAGCCACCCGAAAGTGGTGCCATTCTCCAGATCAAAACCGTATCCGCTCGATGACACACCGCTTCGGCCCCTAGGATTCCCCTTATCACCTCACCGGTCTCATTCGACAGGAACCCCATGAGCGACACTTCCCCCTACGGCTTCGAGCTTGTGCGGCGTGGGTACGACCGCGCTCAGGTGGACGAACGTATCTCCAAGCTCGTCTCCGACCGTGACAGCGCTCTCTCCCGTATCACCGCCCTGGAGAAGCGCATCGAGGAACTCCATCTCGAAACGCAGAACGCCCAGGCCCAGGTCACCGACGCCGAGCCGTCGTACGCGGGTCTCGGCGCGCGGGTCGAGAAGATCCTGCGCCTGGCCGAGGAAGAGGCCAAGGAGCTGCGTGAGGAGGCCCGGCGCGCGGCCGAGCAGCACCGCGACCTCGCCGAGTCGGCGGCCCAGCAGGTCCGCAACGACGCCGAGTCCTACGCCTCCGAGCGCAAGGCCGCGGCCGAGGACGAGGGCGTCCGGATCGTCGAGAAGGCCAAGTCCGACGCCTCCCAGCTGCGTTCCGACGCACAGAAGGACGCGCAGTCCAAGCGGGAGGAGGCGGACGCCCTCTTCGAGGAGACCCGCGCCAAGGCCGCGCAGGCCGCCGCCGACTTCGAGACGAACCTGGCCAAGCGCCGCGAGCAGTCCGAGCGCGACCTGGCCTCCCGTCAGCAGAAGGCCGAGAAGCGCCTCGCCGAGATCGAGCACCGCGCCGAGCAGCTCCGCCTGGAGGCGGAGAAGCTGCGCACCGACGCCGAGCGCCGCGCCCGCCAGACGGTGGAGACGGCCCAGCGCCAGGCCGAGGACATCGTGGCCGACGCCAACGCCAAGGCCGACCGCATCCGTTCGGAGTCCGAGCGCGAGCTGGCGGCGCTCACCAACCGCCGCGACAGCATCAACGCCCAGCTGACGAACGTCCGCGAGATGCTCGCCACGCTGACCGGCGCCGCGGTGGCCGCGGCCGGCACGTCCACCGACGACGAGCCGATCTCCCGGGGTGTGCCGGCACAGCAGTCCCGTTGAGTCCGGGTGGCCGTACGGCACAGTGAGGCCGTGAGGGGTGGTGGGTTTCCGACCCACCACCCCTTTCGCGTGCGGACGCCCGGCAGGGCGGCCCTGCCGGGGCGGACCGTCGGTGGGGGCCGGTACGTGCGGGCCCGGCGGCGGGGGTCCGGCGGCGGGGCCCGTGGGGGCGGGCGCGGCGGCGGAAGCCCGTCGTCACCGGCGCGGCAGGACGAGATGCACCGGCGAGCCCCACCGGCGGGGCCGGCGGGGCCGGCGGGGAGCACCCGTCGACGCGACGCGAAGCCGGCAGGGAGAGCCCGAACCTGGCAGCGAGCCAGCAGGGGGCAGCCCTCAGCACCGACCCGGCAGCGGGCCAGCAGGGGGCACCCCTCAGCACCGACCCGACGGCGGAAGCCCATCGGCAGCGGCCCGTCAGACCGAAAGGCAGCGGCGGGACCCAACGGTGAGACCGGCCGGAGGCGCCCGTCGGGACCGACCCCGCACGGAGAGCCCGCTGTTCCGGACCTGGCAGCGGGACCCGGCAGGGGGAACCCGTGGGCGCGGCCCCGGCGAGCGGAGGCCACTCACCCGGACCTGACGGCGGGACCCGGCAGGGCACCCCGTCGGCGCCGACCCGGTGGCGCGGTGAGCGGTGGGGCGACCCCCGTCGGCGCGGACCCGGTGGCGCGGCGGACGGCCGCGCGCAGCCGTCCCGCCCGCCGTCCCATGCGTAGCCTGGAGCACGAGGGCCGGGCCTCGTCGGGCGGAACCCGCATGTTCCGGCCAGGACCGGCCAGGACCGGCCGGAATCGGGTGCGGGCGGTGCGGGCCGGAAGGGGGCCGCTGTATGGCGGTCGGTGAACGCGACCTCGAGGACGCCATCCTCGGCCTGCTCGACCGGAGGGCTGCGGGGGCGTCCGTCTGCCCCTCGGACGTGGCCCGTGCGGTCCACCCGCGCGCGGACGAGGGATGGCGGGAGCTGATGGATCCCGTTCGCCGGGCCGCGGCCCGGCTCGCCGCCCGGGGGCAGGTGGAGATCACCCAGCACGGCACACCCGTCGACCCCGCCCGCGCCCGCGGCCCCGTCCGCATCCGCCGCCCCGCCTGACGGCCGGCGCCCCCGAAGCGTCTTCCGGCGTCACGTCCGTCCCCCTCGCCGGCCTCGGGCGCCGGGACTGCCGGTGGACCCGCGGGCACCCCGCGTGACGTCCCGGCTTTACCCGCTCTTGAGTGGAACCGTCAGCGCCCCGATATCCTCCTAACTCTTACGGGGGCGTGTGCCCCGCTGTCCTGAACCTTTTGATGGGTGCGGAGCATGATCGAGGCTGTCGGCCTGACCAAGCGATACGGCGACAAGACCGCCGTGTACAACCTTTCCTTCCAGGTGCGGCCCGGCGCCGTCACCGGCTTCCTCGGCCCGAACGGCTCGGGCAAGTCCACGACGATGCGGATGATCCTCGGTCTGGACAACCCCACGTCCGGGTCCGTGACGATCGGCGGCTACCCCTACCGCAGGCTGCCCAACGCCCCCCGGCAGGTCGGCGCGCTGCTCGACGCCAAGGCCGTGCACGGCGGCCGCAGTGCCCGCAACCACCTGCTGAGCCTCGCCCAGCTGTCGGGCATCCCGGCCCGCCGGGTGGACGAGGTGCTCGGAGTCGTCGGCCTCCAGGACGTGGCCAAAAAGCGTTCCAAGGGCTTCTCGCTCGGCATGGGCCAGCGCCTCGGCATCGCCGCCGCCCTGCTGGGCGACCCGCAGGTGCTGCTCTTCGACGAGCCGGTCAACGGTCTCGACCCCGAGGGCATCCTCTGGGTGCGCAACCTGATGAGGGCGCTCGCCGCCGAGGGCCGTACGGTCTTCGTCTCCTCCCATCTGATGAGCGAGATGGCGCTGACCGCCGACCACCTCATCGTCATCGGGCGCGGACAGCTGCTCGCCGACATGAGCGTGCGTGACTTCATATCGGCCAACTCCGCGGACTTCGCGCGCGTACGCACCCCGGACACGGACCCGCAGCTGCGCGAGAAGCTGACCTCCGCGCTCACCGAGGCGGGCGGGCACGTCCTGCCCGAGCAGGACGGCGCGCTGCGGGTCACCGGGCTGCCGCTGCCCCGCATCAGCGACCTGGCGCACGAGACGGACGTACGGCTGTGGGAGCTGTCGCCGCACCAGGCCTCGCTGGAGGAGGCGTACATGCGGATGACGCAGGGCGCCGTGGACTACCGCTCGACGATCGACCAGAAGGCGGGCCTGCAGCAGCCGCTGCCGCCCGGGGCCCAGCCGCCCATGCCGGTCCCCGGCCAGGGCCAGCCCGGCTGGTACGCCCCGCCGCCGCCCCAGCAGGGCGGCCAGCCGTTCGCCCCGGCACCGCACGCCGGCGCGCCGGCGGGCACGTACGGCACCCCGGGCGCCGGCACCGGCAACCCGTACGCCCAGCAGCCCGCCCAGGCCCAGCCGGCGCAGGCGCAGCCGTCCGCCCCGGCCCCGGCGGCCTCGCAGACCCCGGCGGCCTCGCAGGCCCCGCTCAGCCCGCCCGAGCCGCAGCAGGCGCCCGCCGACGCGGCCCCCGCAGCCGACGCCGGTGCCGCGCCGGCCGTCTCCGTCACCGCCGACCCGACCAAGCCCGAGGACGCCCGATGAGCACCCCCCAGCCCCCGATGCCACAGGCCCCCGCAGCCGTGCCCCAGTGGCAGGCGGCGCCCGGTGGGCCGTACCCCGGCTACACCTCGCCCATCCCGGTCGTGCGCACGCACCTCGGGCACGCGCTGGCCTCCGAGTGGACGAAGATCAGGTCGGTGCGGTCGACGATGTGGACGCTCGGCGTCTTCGTGCTGCTCGTCCTCGGTGTCGGTCTGCTGGCCGGCGCCCTGGTCGCCGCCCACTCCGACCCGTCGAGCCTGTCCGGCGACAACCCGCTGTCCTTCGGCTTCTTCGGTCTGCTCCTCGGCAGCATCTGCATCATGACGCTCGGTGTGCTGACCACGGCCTCCGAGTACGGCACCGGCATGATCCGTACCACGATGACCGCGTGCCCCAACCGGGCCCGGGTCCTGGCCGCCAAGTCGATCGTGTTCTTCGCCGTCGCGTTCGTCGTCACCCTGGTCTCGTCCGGCTTCGTGGCCATGGTCCAGGCGTCCATGCTGGCGGACACCGGCGCCCGGTCCCCCTCCGGCGGTGACTGGTTCAAGGCCACCGTCGGCGTCAGCCTCTTCATCGCCCTGCTGGGACTGATCTCGCTGCTCATCGGCTCGGTCATCCGGCACTCCGCGGGCGCCGTCACCCTCATGATCGGCGTGCTGCTCGCGCCGCTGGTGCTCGCGCTGTTCATGGGGACGGAGTCGCTCAACAAGGTGCGGGAGTGGCTCTTCGAGTACTCGATCCCCAACCAGCTGAGCGTCTTCTACGCCAACTCCCTGAGCGAGTCCGGCCCCTCGGGCTGGGACCCGCTGTGGATCATGCTGGGACTGACGGCGGCGATGTACGCGGGCGCGTACGCGCTGCTGCGGAGCCGGGACGTCTGAGACCCAGGGCCCCGCACCACAGGCCGACGATCCGGCCTAGAACCTCGGCGCGTTACGGGACCGCTGCACCCGCGTGGTGCGGCGGTCCTTCGCGTTCCAGCACGCCTTGTGCCAGTGCCGGCGGTCGTCGACGCCCGAGTGCTCCGGCCAGGCCACCACGTGCGGCACCGCGGAGGGGATCAGCTGGTCACAGCCCGGGCAGCGGTACGTCTTGCCCTGCGCGCTCGCTCCGGCGACATGCCGCACGCTCCACTCGTCGCCCTGCCAGCTCTCGGTGGACTGCCAGCCGCCGTACCGGCCGGCGCGGTCGACCTCGGCGCTCCGGCCCGGTGATCCGGCTGCGTTGGGTCGGTTACGACGCGGGGACACGGGACACCTCTCGGGGCTATACAGGAAGCGCGGGCCGCCTCCAGCCTACGCGCCGCCGGGTCGGGTACGCGTAGGGAACCAACCCGTACAAGTCCCCTTCCAGGGCCACCCATTCTCAAGACAATCCGCAAATCTCTCCGCGAGACCGTGTCCTGCGCACGTGTCAGACGGTTATGCCGGGCGGGGGAGCTCCGGGTCGGAGCCGAGGAAGCAGGAAAAGCGATGCGCGTAGGAAGTTTTGTGCTGGCGGCCCAGTTCCCGGGCCAGGGCCCCGGGGAGGCCCTGCACCGGGCGGTCCGCTCCGCGGAGGTCGCCGAGCAGTCCGGGCTGGACGCGGTCTGGCTGGCCGAGCACCACTTCGTGCCCTACGGCACATGCCCGTCCGCCATCACCCTGGCCGCGCTGCTGCTCGGCCGCACCCGTCGCATCCAGGTCGGCACAGCGGTCAGCGTACTGCCCACCGCCCACCCCGTCGCCCTCGGTGAACAGGCGGCACTGCTGCATCTGACGAGCGGCGGGCGGTTCACGCTGGGCGTCGGACGCGGCGGCCCCTGGGTGGACCTGGAGGTCTTCGGCACGGGCCTGGAGGCGTACGAACACGGGTTCCCGGAGTCGCTCGATCTGCTGCTGCGCTGGCTGGGCGAGCCGTCGGTCGGGGCCCGCGGTGAGCGGTTCTCCTTCCGTGAGGTGCCGGTCGTCCCCCGCCCGTTGGAGGCCCTGACGGACACCCCCGGCCCCGAGGTCGTCCTCGCCTGCACCTCGCCGGCGAGCGTACGGCTGGCCGCCGAGCGCGGGCTGCCGATGCTCCTCGGCATGCACGTCGGCGACGAGGAGAAGGCCGAGATGATCACCGCGTGGCAGCGCTGCGCCCGTGAGGCCGGACGGCCGGGCGAGGAGATCGCGGGCGCCGCCCATGTGTCGGCCGGCGTCTGCCAGCTCGCCGACCGGCGCACGGACGCGGTGGAGACCCTGACGAAGGCGATGCCGGGCTGGCTGAGACAGGGCCTCGAGGCTCATGTGACGGTGGACGGACGGGCGCGCGCGATGCGCGACCCGCACGCCTACACCGAACTGCTCTGCGGACTGCACCCGGTCGGCACCCCCCGGCTCGCCGCCGACCGGCTCGCGGCCACCTCGGAACGCACCGGCATCTCCCGCTTCGCCCTCCTCACGGAGGGCTCCGGCGATCTCGCGGCCACGGAGGACAACCTACGGCGCCTCGGTGCCGAGGTACTGCCCCAGGTGCGCTGAGCGGCTTCGCACGCGCAGGCCACCTGGAGGCTTGCCGCCCCGGTACGGAAATGGTGCCCCCGCGGGTGGAGCGGCAAGCGGACGGCTCACTGCCGCGGCCGTACCGAAGCCGTGCGTCAGCAGTCCCGGAACTCCGGCGACTGGTTCAGCAACTGGCTGCGCACCGACGTGAAGCGGACCAACGTCTCGTCCACCGAGGCGTCCAGCGGGAACACCGCCACCCGGTGGCAGTTCTGGAAGGCCAGTCGCACACCGAAGTGCCGCTGCAGCGCGCCGCGGATGGCGTCACTCGCGAGCGCGCGCAGCAGCTGACCGCGTGCCTGCTCGTCCGGCGGGGGCGTCTGGTTGTCGGCGAAGGAGCCACCGTCCACCTTCAGCTGGGCCACCAGGGAGCTGATCATCTCCCATGCGTAGGGCAGGGAGGTCCGGACGCAGTCGACGAATGCTGCTTCGTCGACCTCGCCTCGCTCGGCCTGTTCGAGTAGGGCCGGTGAGACGTCGAGCGACATGGGTTCTCCTCTCGCACCCCCGAAGAGCAGGGGTTGCCGGACAGGTAAGGGAGTTCGCGATCCAGAACACGCTCAGTACATGCGCCGCGACCTCCCGTTCTCTACGGTAGGCAACGGTCGGTGACCACACCAGCAGAATGCGTATATGGAACGGTCCCGTTGCGCCCACAATCGGCCAGGGATGAACAAGAGTTTCCAGGGACAAAGAGGACGATCCGCAGGGAGCGGGGCGGGTGGATCGCGAGCACCTGCGGGTGTCGAGTAGCGTTGCCGACCATGCGTCTCGTCATTGCCCGATGCTCGGTCGACTACGCCGGCCGGCTCACCGCCCATCTGCCCTCGGCGCCCCGACTGATCCTGGTCAAGGCGGACGGCAGTGTCTCCATCCACGCCGACGACCGGGCCTACAAGCCGCTCAACTGGATGTCGCCGCCCTGCGCCCTGAAGGAGGGCAAGGGCGAGGACGAGGGCGTGTGGACCGTCGTCAACAAGGCGGGCGAGAAACTGATCATCACGATGGAGGAGATCCTCCACGACTCCTCGCACGAACTGGGCGTGGACCCGGGTCTGATCAAGGACGGCGTGGAAGCGCACCTCCAGGAACTGCTCGCCGACCGCATCGAGACGCTCGGCGAGGGTTACTCGCTCATCCGCCGTGAGTACATGACCGCGATCGGCCCGGTGGACATCCTCTGCCGGGACGCCGACGGGCAGACCGTCGCCGTCGAGATCAAGCGGCGGGGCGAGATCGACGGCGTGGAACAGCTCACGCGGTACCTGGAGCTGTTGAACCGCGACCCGCACCTCGCTCCGGTCCGCGGCGTCTTCGCCGCCCAGGAGATCAAGCCCCAGGCCCGCGTCCTCGCCACCGACCGCGGCATCAGCTGCCAGATCCTGGACTACAACGCCCTGCGCGGCATCGAGGACGACAAACTCCGCCTCTTCTGACCCCACCACCGGCCGGCCCCGCCGCGGCCGCGCGGAACGCTCAGATCATGGTGTCGGCCGTTCCCGGTGCGCTCTGCGACGCCGACGCGCTGCTCGACGTTCCTCCGGTGGAGCCGCCCGTCGTCGTTCCGCCGCCGTCGCCGCCCGTGGTGCCACCGCCGGTGGACCCGTCCGTCGAGCCACCACCGGTCGTGCCGCCGGTGGTACCGGTGGAGCCGCCGGAGTCGCCGGTGCCGGTGGTGCCGGTGGTGCCGGTGGTGCCGGTGGTGCCGGTGGAACCGCCGGTGGGGGTGCCGCCCGTGGACGTACCGCCCGTGGGGTCGGCGGTCGTGCCCCCCGTCGTACCGCCGGGCGAGCCGCCGGTCGTACTCCCCCCGGTCGTACCCCCTGTCGTCCCGCCCGAGGACGGGGCGCTCGACCCTCCGGGCCTGGGTGACCTGGACGGCGTGCCGGAGGGGGTGGCGGAGCCGGGTGGGTCGGCGCTCTCCGACGGCCGGGGGGTGTTCGCCGGCGGCGCGGGGTCGTCCGCCGTGCCGTACGTGCCGTCGGGGCCGGGCGACGTGGGCCGGCCGCCGGCCGAGCCGGCGTGGCCGGTGCCGCCGTTCCCGCCGGTGTCCACCGGGTCCGCGACGACCCCGCCGTCGTCGGCGCCCTGGCTCGCGGACGGGTTGACGCCGCCCCTGCCCGCCGGGTTCCGCCCGGGGTCGTCGGGCGACGTCATGCCGAGCGTGACGACCGTGCCGAGCACGGCGGCGAGGAGTGCGCCGGAGCCGGCCGCGACCATGTTGCGGCGGGCCACGCGCCTGAAGCCGCCACCCCGCGGCGCGGCGTTCGGCGCGGGCCGCGCGAGCCGTTGGGTGGCCGGGACGGCGCCGACGGGACCGTACGGCGGCCAGGCCTGCTCCCCGAGCGCCGGCTCCGCGGGCTCCGGCACCGGCGGCCCGGGCACGTCGCCCGTGCGGTCGGCGAGCAGTGCCAGCGCCCGGCGTCCGGCGACCGCACCCCGCTTGTCGGCGAGGGCGCCGCGCAGTCCGCCGGATGCCTCCAGTTCGGCGCGGGCCCGGTCGAACTGTCCGGTGCAGAGCGCGAGGATGCCCAGTTCGTGGTGGAAATAGGCTTGTTCGGACACCTCGCCGGCCATCCGGGAGGCTTCCGCCCCGGACCGCAGGGCCCGTTCCCAGGCGCTCCAGTGGAGTCCGGCGGCGAAGGCGGGCGCGGCGGTGCGGGCGAGCCGTACGGCGGTGCTCTCCTCCTCCTCGGCGGGCGGCGACGTCTGGGGTACGACGGCGGCGAGCGCGGCCAGCACCGCGTCGGCCTCCGCGCACACCCGCTCCGGGGTGACCGAGGGGTGCCCGGCCCACCAGGCGTAGTGCTGGGCGGCGGTGACGGCCCGGTCGGCGGCGTCGTCGGCGTATCCGGCGGCTTCCAGCTGGGTCTGCACGCCGGCCGCGAGGCGGTAGCGGGAGCCGACCGGGGAGACCAGGCCGCAGCCGGCGAGTTCGCCGAGGGCGGCGTCCGCGTGGGTGTCGCCGACCAGGGCGGGCAGGTGCGCCTGGTGCGGTACCTCACCGCCGAGGGCGACGGCGAAGCGGAGGGCGGCGCGGGCGGAGGTGCCGAGCCGGGAGGCGAGCAGCGGGGCGGGGGCCGCGGCCTCGCCGAGGGAGGGCAGGGGTATGTGCTCCCGCTCCGCGTCCGGCTCCGGGTCGGCGGCGGCACGTACGTCCTCGAAGACGCCGTACTCGTCGACCGCCTCGATACCGGCCCGCAGTTGGTCGCGCTGGCGGAGGAGGGCGCCCGCCTGTACGAAGCGCAGGGGCAGCCCCTCGGACTCGAACCAGAGGTCGCCGGCCCAGTTGGCCTCCTCCTCGGTGAGGACCCTGCCGACGGTGCGCTCCAGGAGTTCCACGCCGCCGGCGCGGTCGAGGCCGGTGAGGAAGACCTCCTCGACGTCCGACTCGGCGGAGGGCGCGGGCACGTCGGGGGTGGCGGCGAGCAGGAAGGCGCACTCGGGGGTGGCGTCGAGCAGTTCGTCGAGGGCGGCGCCGCCGGACTCGAGGTCGTCCAGGACGACGACCGCGCCGATCTCGCCGACGCAGGCGAGCAGTTCGTCCTGGTCGGGGCGGTGGCGCGGGGCGTCGTAGACCGCGTGGAACAGGTCGTGCAAGAGGTCGCCGGCCGTGCGGTGGTGGCCGTTCAGGCGCACCACGCCGTCGGGGGCGAGGTCCAGGCAGTCCTGGGCGACCAGGTCGAGCAGGGCGGTGCGGCCGGAGCCGGCCGGGCCGGTGAGACGGACGGAGCGGCCGCGGGCCAGGAGGCGGACCAGTCGTTCGCGTTCGTCCTGACGTTCCAGCAGGGAGAGGGGCGGCTCGGCGGGGCCGGGCGGGGCCGGTGGCCGGGCCGCGCGCTCGGTGCCGGCGCGTTCGTCGGCGGTGCGCTTGCGGGGCCTGCCGGGCCGGTCGACCGGCGGGCAGGGTTCTATCTCGCTGCCGTCGACGGGGTTGACGGTCAGCTGGAGGTCGCCGGAGACGAGTTGGGCCATCCGGGCGGGTGCCGGTGCGCCCGGGGCGAAGTCGGCGGTGAGCGATTCCCGGGGCGGGCGGCGGTTGTGCGCCGGTCCGTGCTCCTCGGGTGCGGGGTTCGTCGGGTTCATGGGTTCAAGCCCCCCAAAAGCGTCGTGCACGTGTCCGGCCCTCCCGGCCTTGTCGCACACCGCGCTGTCGCTTCTGGTCCGGGCCCGCTCGGCCGAGTGTCGCGAGGCAGCGGGCGACCGAACCCTAAACCGTCACCCGGTGTCTCCGACAGGGCGGGGTGCCGTGCGGTCCGAGACGTCACGGTCTCGTGAGGATTGCCCTCGACGGGTGCCGCGGCGGCTGCGTCCGGGTGTCCCGCGTCGGCCGGTTCAATCCCGTACGCGTCTCACACGCGGGGAAGCGACTCCACTCCGATGCCGCCCTCGATGGCGAGGATGCGGTGCAGCCGGGTGGCCACCAGCAGGCGCTGCATCTGGGGAGGTACGTCCCGCAGCACCAGGCGGCGCCCGCAGCGGCCGGCCCGCCGGTGGGCGCCCATGATCACCCCGAGTCCGGTGGCGTCCCAGGAGTCCAGTTCGGACAGGTCGAGCACCAGGTCGCCGACTCCGTCGTCGACGGCCGAGTGCAGGGCCGTACGGGCGTCCGCCGCGCTGCGGACGTCGAGGCGGCCCCCGACGACCAGCTCGGCGTGGTCGCCCCTGATGAACATATGCGCTCCCCGTTGGCTGCGGTTGGCGTACCTCGTGACGGTGCTGTGCAACGTCTGACTGCGTGGGCGTCGATGCGGTTGCTGCTTGTAAGCGAACCGATACCGAATTCACCCCGGGGAGTGATACTCCCGGGGTGGCTGTGCGTGGGTGGGTGACTCAGTACGTGTAGAAGCCCTGCCCGCTCTTGCGTCCGATGTCACCGGCATCCACCATCCGGCGCATCAGCTCCGGCGGGGCGAACTTCTCGTCCTGGGACTCGGTGTAGATGTTGCTCGTGGCGTGGAGCAGGATGTCCACGCCGGTGAGGTCGGCGGTGGCGAGCGGGCCCATGGCGTGGCCGAAGCCCAGCTTGCAGGCGAGGTCGATGTCCTCGGCGGTGGCGACGCCGGACTCGTAGAGCTTGGTCGCCTCGACGACGAGGGCGGAGATCAGCCGGGTGGTGACGAAGCCGGCGACGTCCCGGTTGACGACGATGCAGGTCTTGCCGACGGACTCGGCGAACTCGCGGGCCGCGGCGAGGGTTTCGTCGCTGGTCTTGTAGCCGCGGACGAGTTCGACGAGCTGCATCATCGGCACCGGCGAGAAGAAGTGGACGCCGACGACCCGCTCGGGGTGCTCGGTGGCCGCCGCGATCTTGGTGATCGGGATGGCGGAGGTGTTGGAGGCGAGCACGGTGTCCTCGCGCACGATCTTGTCGAGCGCGCGGAAGATCTCGTGCTTGACCTCCAGCTTCTCGAAGACGGCCTCGACGACGATGTCGGCGTCGGCGGCGGCGTCCAGGTCGGTGGTCGCCGTGATGCGGGCCAGGGCGGCCTCGGCGTCCTGCGCAGCCAGCCTGCCCTTGCCGACGAACTTGTCGTACGAGGCCTTGATGCCGTCGGTGCCACGCCTCAGTGCCTCGTCGGTGACGTCCCGCAGGACGACGTCCCAGCCCGCCTGGGCGGCGACCTGAGCGATGCCCGATCCCATGAGACCGGCCCCGATGACGGCGAGCTTCCGTGCCACTCCGACTCCCTTGAACGCGCTGTAGGTCTGCCTCTCTCCGGCGGACCATAGCGCTCCGACGCCGCTGTGTGACCGGTAAGTAACGCGCGTCACGTCTCATTTGACGGACATCACACCGGCTGGGGTCAGGACGGCCCACGGACGGCGTAGTTGAGCACCTTCTCGCCCAACAGGTCCTCGATGTCACCCAGGAGCACGAGTACCTCTCGTGACACTTCGGCCGGTTTGCGCCCGGCGAGCATGCGGCGGCCGATGGCGACGAAGACCGTCTGGTGGATCCAGCAGATCTGACCGGCGATCAGGCCGGGCAGCGGGTCGTCCCCGCCGGCACCGGTCTCCTCGCGCAGGGCCGCCTCCAGGCTGTCGTGGATCTCCTGCTGGAGGCTCCACAGCCGGGAGCGCAGGGGCGGGGCCTCGTGGATGACGCGCATGAAGCGGTCGTAGCCCTCCGTCAGGCCGACCCGCGGCGAGACGGCCTCGACCTCCTCGCGCAGTTCGCGCAGCACGGCCCGGGCGGCGGACTCGCCCGCGTCCCGGCCGCGCACCCAGCGGGCGAGCCGGTCGACCACGCCGGCGGAGCGGTCGAAGAAGAGGTCCTCCTTGGCGGGGAAGTAGTTGTAGACGGTGTTGACGGAGACGTCGGCCGCCTCGGCCACGTCCGCCATGGTCACCGCCATGAAGCCGCGCTCCATGAACAGTCCGGTGGCGATGTCCGAGATGCGCTGTCTGGTCTCGCGCTTCTTCCGCTCCCTGAGCCCCTCTGCCATGCCGTCATCGTAGGGCGCCCGGGCGTCTTTGGACCCTCTGCAAATTTGGTGGCATTGCAATTATGGGCGGTCTCTGTTTTTCTGGGGTCATGGCAGCAGTCATCAGTGCGGCGGGCCTGGCCCGCACTTTCAGGACGAGAACCGGACCCGTCGACGCCGTCCGTGGCATCGACCTCACCGTCCGCGCGGGCGAGATCCTCGGTTTCCTCGGGCCCAACGGCGCGGGCAAGACCACCACCCTGCGGATGCTCACCACCCTGCTGAAGCCCACCGGCGGTGCGGCCACCATCGCCGGGCACGACCTGGCTACCGATCCGGCCGGGGTGCGCCGGGCCAGCGGCTACGTCGCCCAGTCCGGCGGGGTCGACCCACAGCTCACCGTGCGGGAGGAACTGGTCACCCAGGGCCGGATGTACCGCCTGCCCAAGACGGAGGCCGTCGCACGCGCCGGAGAACTGGCCGCGGAGCTGGACCTCACGGCGCTCCTCGACCGGCGGACCGGCGCGCTCTCGGGCGGCCAGCGACGCCGCCTGGACATCGCCCTGGCACTCACCCACCGCCCCGAGGTGCTGTTCCTGGACGAGCCGACGACCGGCCTGGACCCGGGCAGTCGCGCCGACCTGTGGGACCTGGTCCGCCGGCTGCGCGACCGGCACGGCACGACCGTCTTCCTGACCACGCACTACCTGGACGAGGCCGACGCCCTCGCCGACCGCCTGGTGATCGTCGACCGGGGCACGGTCGCCGCAGAGGGCACCCCGGCGGCGCTCAGGCTGCGCTACGGCGGTTCGGTGGACGCCTCGCTCCAGGACACCTTCCTCGCCGTCACCGGCCGCGGCCCCGCGCCGGCGCCCGACCCCTCTCCCGTAGCCGTATGAGACCGACAGGGACCCGCCCGATGCTCCTTCACGACACGGCCCTCGTCTACGGCCGCTATCTGCGCCAGTCGCTGCGCTCCCGCTTCGCCCTGCTCTTCGGCGTGCTCACGCCCCTGCTCTACCTGCTCTTCTTCGGCCCGCTGCTCACCGGACTGCCGCTCGGCGGCGAGGGCAGCTCCTGGCAGCTGCTGGTGCCCGGCCTGCTCCTCCAACTCGGCCTGTTCGGCGCCCTGTTCGCAGGATTCACGGTCATCCTGGAAAAAGGTCAGGGAGTGGTGGAGCGGATGCGGGTGACCCCGGTCAGCCGGCTCGCCCTGCTGCTCGGCCGGGTGCTGCGCGACGCCACGGTCCTCGTCTTCCAGGCGGTACTGCTGGTGCTGGCCGCGCTGGTGATGGGCCTGCGCGCGCCGCTGGCCGGCGTGCTGATCGGCTTCGCGTTCGTCGCGCTGCTGACGGTCTCGCTGGCCTCGCTGTCGTACGCGCTCGGCATGAAGGTCCGCACCCCGCAGGAGTTCGGACCGCTGATCAACATGGTGTCGATGCCGTCGATGCTGCTGTCCGGGCTGATGCTCCCGATGTCCCTGGCGCCGGGCTGGCTGGACGTGCTGTCGCACTTCGTGCCGTTCCGCTATCTGGTGGACGCGGTCCGCGACGCCTACGTCGGCCGGTACACGACCGCGCACATGCTCTACGGCGTCCTGGTCGCCGTCGGGTTCTCGCTGCTGGCCGTGACGGTGGGCACACGGGTGTTCCGGACGGCCGGGGCGTAACTACGCTGGCCGCATGGTCAATCTGACACGCATCTACACCAGGACCGGCGATCAGGGCACCACCAGTCTCGGCGACATGAGCCGGGTGCCCAAGACGGACCTCCGCATCTCCGCGTACGCGGACACCAACGAGGCCAATGCGGTCATCGGCACCGCGATCGCCCTGGGAGGGCTGCACGAGGAGATCGTCACGGTCCTCACCCGCGTCCAGAACGACCTGTTCGACGTGGGCGCGGACCTGTCGACGCCGGTGGTGGAGAACCCCCGGTTCCCGCCGCTCAGGGTGGAGCAGTTCTACGTCGACAGGCTGGAGGCGGACTGCGACCGCTTCAACGAGCGGCTGGAGAAGCTGCGCTCCTTCATCCTGCCCGGGGGCACCGCGGGTGCCGCCCTGCTCCACCAGGCGTGCACGGTCGTACGGCGGGCCGAGCGCTCCACGTGGGCGGCCCTGGAGGTGCACGGCGAGACGATGAACCCGCTCACCGCGACCTACCTGAACCGCCTCTCGGACCTGCTGTTCATTCTGGCCCGCAGCGCCAACCGGGAGGCCGGCGACGTGCTGTGGGTGCCGGGCGGGGAACGCTAGGCCCTCTCGTTCGGATCAGGCCGGGCTCGCGGGCCCTGGCACCGCGCCTCGCCGCGTTGTCGTCGGTTGCCATGGCTCCGCCATGGCGCCCTCCTCCGCCTTGCGACGCACGGCACCAGGACCCGCTCCCCGATCCGGCCTGATCCGAACGAAAGACCCTAGCCCCCGCGGACCGGCCGGACGCCGGTCCGGTCAGGAGCCGGTCCGGCCGTCGGCCAGCTCGCGCAGGATGTCGAGGTGGCCGTTGTGCCGGGCCGTCTCCTCGATGAGGTGCAGCACGATCCAGCGCAGGTCGAACACGCTGCCGTCGTCCCGCTTCCGCCGCGCCTTGACGTCCAGGTCGTGCGCGGCGATCAGCTCGTTGTGCCGCGCGGACTCCTCGGCGTACTCGTCGAGCAGCCGCGACAGCGGGAGGTCGACGGCGACGCGCATCTCGCGGTCGGGGTCCTCGTCGGTCCAGGGGCCCTCGTCCTCCTCGCCGAGGAAGATGACCCGGAACCAGTAGTACTCGACCCAGCGCAGATGGTTGATCAGCCCGCTCATGGTCATCAGCGGCGAGCCGGGGAGCGGAGCCTTGCGGGCGTCCTCGTCGGAGAGTTCCTCGCACTTGGCCCGGGCGGTGGCGCGGACGTAGTCGAGGAAGGTGGTCAGCTGCGTGCGCTCGTCCCAGGCGGGAGGCGTGTCGGTGCGTGTCATCACCGGAATGATCCACCGCCGTCCGGCTCCGTGTCGACGGCATTACCGGCGGCCTCCTCCCGGGGCTCCCGCTTCGGGAAGAGCGTGTAACTGGCGGCGATGACCAGGTTGACGGCGATCACCCACAGCATGCGCTCCTGCCACGCCCGCAGCTCGCCGGTGTCGCCGTCGCCGCCGACGTACCGGACGGCGCCCTCGAGGAGGGCGAGGGCGAGGGCCGAGGCCAGGATCCAGCGGCCCGCGGTCCTCCACTCGTGGACGGTGCGTGCCCGGCCGTACTTCGGGGCCCTGGCCGGGCGCCGGCCGCCGGCGAACCGGTGGGCCGCCCAGGCGTCCGCCCACCTGAGGGTGGCGGGGCCGAGGCCGACCGTGAAGCCGATGTAGACGGCGGCGAGGCCGTGCCGCCAGTCGGGTGCGGCGCCGTTCCTGAGGTCGAGCGCGGTGGCGACGAGGAGCACCACCTCCAGGAGCGGCTCGCACAGCAGCAGCACCAGGCCGGTGCGTGGCATCCGCAACGCGTACCGCAAGGCCAGTCCGGCCGCCAGCAGCACCCAGAACGCCACCTCCGCGGCGATCACCAGCGTGACGATCACTGTCCGCTCCCCTCGTTCACCACTCCAGGTTGCCGTGTCCGCCGCGCCGGTTCCGTCGTCGGCGCGGACGAGGTCGCCGTAAGCGAAAGTCGCAGTCCGGCACCCTCCCCGGGGGGCAGGCGCACCGCCGCGCGGCCGTGTTGGATGGGGGCCATGACCCGCGCACTCCCCCGACCGCACCGTGACGACCTGCGCATCGCCGTGGGCGGACTGGCCGGCGGGGTGCTGTTCTGGGCACTGAGGACGCACCCGCGCCTGGCCTCGGACCCCGACGTGCTGTGGCACCCGGCGTGGGCCCCGCTGGTGCCGCTGGCGGTGACCGCCGCGTGCGAGCTGCTGCGCCGCGTACGGCCCCGGACCGGCCTGCTGTTCGGCACGGCCGCGCTGGCCCTGGACACCGTGACCCAGGGCAGTCTCGTCACCGTGGTGCTGTACACGGACCTGGTGTACGCGGCCGTCCTGTACGGCACCGCGGCCTCGGCCCGCCGTATCCCCTGGATCACCGGCCTGTGCACGGTGCTCGGCGGGGTCGTGCCCGCCACCGTCTGGCGCGATCCGCAGGGCCTGCTGATCGGGGTCGCCATCGGTGTGGTGGCGTTCGCGCCCGCCACCACCGGCTGGGTGGTCCGCGACCACCGCGACGCCGCCGAGGCGGCCCGGCTGCGCGCCGAACAGACCGCGCTGCTCGCCGAGATGGACCGGGCCCAGGCCGTCACCGCGGAACGGGTACGAATGGCGCGCGAGTTGCACGACATGGTCGCCAACCACCTGTCGGCCATCGCCATCCACTCCACGGCGGCGCTGTCGATCGGCGACCCGGAGACCTCGCGGGACGCCCTGGCCGTCGTCCGGGAGAACAGCGTGGCGGGTCTGGCCGAGATGCGCCGGCTGATCGGCATCCTGCGCGACGGTTCCGGCGACCGGGCGCCCGCCGCGTCCCCCACCCTCGACGGTCTGTCCGCGCTGGTCACCGCCGCCCGGGCCAACGGCCTGGACGTCCGCCTCGACGCCGGGCACACCGACGTGCCCACGCCGGTGGAACTGGCCGCCTACCGCATCGTGCAGGAGTCGCTGACGAACGCCCTGAAGCACGGTGCCGAGGGGTGCGTCCATGTCGGGCTGCGGCAGCGGGAGGGAACCCTGGACATCCGGGTGACCAGCCCCTACCGGCCCGGTGACTCCCCGCGCGCCCCGGGCTCGGGCTCCGGGCTCGCCGGGATGCGGGAGCGCGCCGCGCTGCTCGGCGGGCGTTTCGAGGCGGGCCCCGAGGGCGCGCGGTGGGCCGTCCGCGCCGTGCTTCCGCTCACCGAAGGAGACCTTGCATGATCCGTGTCCTGGTCGCCGAGGACCAGTCCGCCGTCCGCGCCGGGCTCGTCCTGATCCTGCGCAGCGCGCCGGACATCGACGTGATCGCGGAGGCGGAGGACGGTGAGCGGGCGGTCCGGCTGGCCGGTGAGCTGCGGCCGGACGTCGTCCTGATGGATGTGCAGATGCCGCGCCTGGACGGGGTGTCGGCCACCCGGCGGATCGTCGCCGAGCGGCTCGCGGACGTGCTCGTGCTGACCACGTTCGACCTGGACGAGTACGTGTTCGGGGCGTTGCGGGCGGGCGCGGCCGGTTTCCTGCTGAAGAACGCCGATGCACGGGACCTGCTGGAGGCGGTGCGGACGGTGGCGCGCGGGGAGGGGATCGTCGCGCCGGCCGTGACGCGCCGGCTGATCGCCGAGTTCGCCGCGGCTCCGGCGCGGGGGGCGCAGAGCGACCCGGCGGTGCTGGAGGGGCTCACCCGGCGGGAGCGGGAGGTGCTGGGCTGCATCGGTGAGGGCCTGTCGAACGCGCGGATCGCGGCCCGGCTGGACATGGCGGAGGGCACGGTGAAGACGCACGTCAGCCGGTTGCTGGCCAAACTGGAGCTGCGCAGCCGGGTGCAAGCGGCCGTTCTGGCGAATGAGTTGGGGCTCTAGCGGGGCAACTCCGGAATGGTCCAGACCTATTGACGAGTGGTCCAGACCTTTCTACTCTCGCAGCACTCGGGCATGGAGGCTCAGTCATGCCCCTGACACCCCCGACGACGAGGGAGGCGCAGCATGCGCTTCAGACACAGAGCCGCGGCAGGGTTCGCGACCCTGTTGCTCCCGCTGGCCGGCCTGGTAGGCCTCGCGAGCCCCGCCCAGGCCGCGAGCAACGCCACCGCCACCTACACCAAGGCCAGCGACTGGGGCACCGGCTTCGGCGGCCAGTGGACCATCAAGAACACCGGCAGCTCCAGCATCAGCTCCTGGACCGTCGAGTGGGACTTCCCCTCCGGTACGTCCGTCACCTCCTCCTGGGACGCGGACGTCACCGGCTCCGGAACCCACTGGACCGCGAAGAACAAGTCCTACAACGGCAGCATCGCCCCCGGCGCCTCGGTCTCCTTCGGCTTCAACGGCGCGGGCTCCGGCTCCCCGTCGAACTGCAAGCTGAACGGCGACAGCTGCGACGGCACGACGGTCCCCGGTGACGCGGCCCCCTCCGCGCCCGGCACCCCCACCGCCTCCTCCGTCACCGACACCTCGGTGAAGCTCGGCTGGAGCGCGGCCACCGACGACAAGGGCGTCAAGAACTACGACGTCCTGCGCGACGGCAAGGTCGTCGGCACGGTCACCAGCACGTCGTACACCGACACCGGTCTGACCGCCGGCACCGACTACTCCTACACCGTGCAGGCCCGCGACACCGCGAACCAGACCGGACCGGTCAGCGGCGCGGCCAAGGTGCACACCACCGGCGGCGGCACCACTCCCCCGCCCACCGGTGACAAGGTCAAGCTCGGCTACTTCACCGAGTGGGGCATCTACGGCCGGAACTACAACGTCAAGAACCTGGTGACGTCAGGCTCCGCGGCCAAGATCACGCACATCAACTACGCCTTCGGCAACGTCACCGGCGGCAAGTGCGCGATCGGCGACTCCTACGCCGACTACGACAAGGCCTTCACCGCCGACCAGTCGGTCAGCGGCGTCGCCGACACCTGGGACCAGCCGCTGCGCGGCAACTTCAACCAGCTGCGCGAACTGAAGGCCAAGTACCCGAACATCAAGGTGCTGTGGTCCTTCGGCGGCTGGACCTGGTCCGGCGGCTTCGCGGACGCGGCCAAGAACCCGGCGGCCTTCGCCCAGTCCTGCTACGACCTGGTCGAGGACCCGCGCTGGGCCGACGTATTCGACGGCATCGACATCGACTGGGAGTACCCGAACGCCTGCGGTCTGACCTGCGACACCAGCGGGGCGGCGGCCTACAAGAACCTGATGTCCGCCCTGCGCGCCAAGTTCGGCTCGAACAACCTGATCACCGCGGCCACCACCGCCGACGGCTCCGCCGGCGGCAAGATCGAGGCCGCCGACTACGCGGGCGCCGCCCAGTACGTCGACTGGTACAACGTGATGACGTACGACTTCTTCGGTGCCTGGGACGCCAAGGGCCCGACCGCCCCGCACTCCCCGCTCACCTCGTACAACGGCATCCCGAAGGAGGGCTTCACCACCGCAGACGCGCTGGCCAAGTTCAAGGCGATCGGCGTCCCCGCGAAGAAGCTGCTCATCGGCATCGGCTTCTACGGCCGCGGCTGGACCGGCGTCACCCAGGACGCCCCGGGCGGCACGGCCACGGGCCCGGCGGCCGGCAGCTACGAGCAGGGCATCGAGGACTACAAGGTCCTGAAGTCGTCCTGCCCGGCCACCGGCACCGTCGCCGGCACCGCCTACGCCCACTGCGGCAGCAACTGGTGGTCGTACGACACCCCGGCCACCATCAAGTCGAAGATGGCCTGGGCCAACAGCCAGGGCCTCGGCGGCGCGTTCTTCTGGGAGTTCAGCGGTGACACCAGCGACGGTGAACTGGTGAGCGCCATCAGCAACAACCTGTAACAGAGCGTCCGGGCGGCATCGACGCTCCCCCGGACCTCGTCCGGGACGCGACCCCACCCCAGCGGGTGAACGAGGTTACGCCACGTTCACCCGCTGTCCGGGTGGGGCTGCTTCCAGCCACGCGAGAAATCCGGTCAGCGCGTCTTCGCTCATCGCGAGTTCGAGGTGCGCGCCCCGGTGCGTACAGGCCAGCACCACCGCGTCGGACAGCAGCGCCAGCTCCTCCTCGCCCTCGGGCAGCCGGCGGCCGGCCACCTCGATCTGCGCGCGCTCCAGGACGCGGCGGGGACGGACGGCGTAGGAGAAGACCCGGTACCACTCGATGCGGTCACCGTTGTAGCGGGCGACCCCGTAGCTCCAGCCCTTGCCGCCCGCGTCCGTCTTGTCGGGTACGCCCCAGCGCAGCGAACAGTCGAACGTACCACCGGAACGCTGGATCAGCCTGCGGCGCAGCCCGAACAGGAACAACCCCACCGCCACGAGCGCGACCACGATCCCGCACACAGTCAGAGCGAGGATCATCGGCACCGACCTCCTCGTCTCTCAGGCAGTGGCACCGCTGGTGTCACTGAGTAATGAAACGGAAAAAACATCCGCAGCTGCCTCAGCCGCGACCGGCACCGGATTGCTCCGGGCCGGCCGCGGCTGAGAGACGTCAACGTACAGCGCGGCTGGTTCAGCGCGCCGCCGCCGCGCGCAGTCGGACGTCCGCACGGCGCTCGGCACCGGCGTCGCCCTCCGCCTTCGCGCGCTCCAGCTCCCGCTCCGTGCGCTGGACATCGATCTCGTCCGACAGCTCGGCGATCTCGGCCAGCAGCGACAGCTTGTCGTCCGCGAACGAGATGAAACCGCCGTGCACCGCGGCGACGACCGTCCCGCCTTCACTCGTACGGATGGTCACCGGGCCCGACTCCAGCACACCGAGCAGCGGCTGGTGACCGGGCATGACGCCGATGTCGCCGGACGTGGTGCGCGCGACGACCAGGGTGGCCTCGCCGGACCAGACCTGGCGGTCGGCGGCGACCAGCTCGACGTGCAGCTCAGCAGCCAAGGGTGGCTCCTCGGGTCACCACCCGGCGGTAGTGCCGGGTGTTGGGGTCAATTCTAGTAGGCGTGGGTGAGGGGGCGGGACGCGCCCGCCCCCTCACGTGAGCACGAGGCTCAGGAGACGCCCAGCTCCTTGGCGTTGGCCTTGAGGTCCTCGAGGCCACCGCACATGAAGAACGCCTGCTCGGGGAAGTGGTCGTACTCGCCGTCGCAGATCGCGTTGAACGCGGCGATCGACTCGTCGAGCGGCACGTCCGAGCCGTCCACGCCGGTGAACTGCTTGGCGACGTGGGTGTTCTGGGACAGGAAGCGCTCCACACGACGGGCACGGTGGACGACGAGCTTGTCCTCCTCGCCCAGCTCGTCGATACCGAGGATCGCGATGATGTCCTGGAGGTCCTTGTACTTCTGGAGGATCGTCTTCACGCGCATGGCCGCGTTGTAGTGATCCGCCGTGATGTAGCGGGGGTCCAGGATCCGGGACGTGGAGTCCAGCGGGTCCACGGCCGGGTAGATGCCCTTCTCCGAGATCGGACGGGAGAGAACCGTCGTCGCGTCGAGGTGGGCGAAGGTGGTGGCCGGGGCCGGGTCGGTCAGGTCGTCCGCGGGGACGTAGATCGCCTGCATCGAGGTGATCGAGTGACCGCGGGTCGAGGTGATGCGCTCCTGGAGGAGGCCCATCTCGTCGGCCAGGTTCGGCTGGTAACCCACCGCGGACGGCATACGGCCGAGCAGCGTGGAGACCTCGGAACCGGCCTGCGTGAAGCGGAAGATGTTGTCGATGAAGAACAGCACGTCCTGCTTCTGGACGTCACGGAAGTACTCGGCCATGGTCAGGCCGGCCAGCGCGACGCGCAGACGGGTGCCCGGGGGCTCGTCCATCTGGCCGAAGACCAGGGCGGTCTTGTCGATGACGCCCGAGTCCGACATCTCCTCGATGAGGTCGTTGCCCTCACGGGTGCGCTCGCCGACACCGGCGAACACGGAGACACCGTCGTGGTTGTTGGCGACGCGGTAGATCATCTCCTGGATGAGCACCGTCTTGCCGACGCCGGCACCGCCGAACAGACCGATCTTGCCGCCCTTGACGTACGGGGTCAGCAGGTCGATGACCTTGACACCGGTCTCGAACATCTCGGTCTTCGACTCGAGCTCGTCGAAGTTCGGCGCCTTGCGGTGGATGGACCAGCGCTCGCCGTCGTAGGACTCGTCGACGTTCAGCACCTCACCGAGGGTGTTGAACACCTTGCCCTTGGTGAAGTCACCGACCGGGACGGTGATGCCCGTGCCGGTGTCGGTGACCACGGCCTGGCGGACCAGGCCGTCGGTGGGCTGCATCGAGATCGTGCGGACCAGGCCGTCACCCAGGTGCTGGGCGACCTCCAGGGTCAGCGTCTTCTTCTCGCCCGCGTTCGCCGGGTCGGCGACCTCGACGTGCAGGGCGTTGTAGATCTCCGGCATCGCGTCGACGGGGAACTCCACGTCGACGACCGGGCCGATGACCCGGGCGACGCGGCCCGTAGCCGTCGCGGTCTCAACAGTGGTGGTCATTATCGGTCACTCCCCGCGGTCGCGTCGGCCAAGGCACTGGCGCCACCGACGATCTCGCTGATTTCCTGGGTGATTTCGGCCTGGCGGGCCGCGTTGGCAAGGCGGGACAGCGTGTTGATCAGCTCGCCCGCGTTGTCGGTGGCCGACTTCATCGCGCGCCGCGTGGCGGCGTGCTTCGAAGCGGCCGACTGGAGCAGCGCGTTGTAGATACGGCTCTCGACGTAGCGCGGCAGCAGGGCGTCGAGGACGTCCTCCGCCGACGGCTCGAAGTCGTACAACGGGAGGATCTCGCCCTGGGGGGCGCTCTCCCGCGCGACCTCGTCGAGACGCAGCGGCAGCAGCCGGGCGCCGAGCGCCGTCTGCGTCATCATCGAGACGAACTCGGTGTAGACGATGTGGAGCTCGTCCACACCACCCTCGGCCGTGTCCTTCTCGATCGCCTCGATCAGAGGCGCCGCCACCTTCTTGGCGTCCGCGTACGTCGGCTCGTCGGTGAACCCGCTCCACGTCTCCGCGATCTTGCGCTCACGGAAGTTGTAGTGGGCGGCACCGCGCCGGCCGACGATGTACGTGTCGACCTGCTTGCCCTCGCGCTCCAGGCGCTCGGTCAGCTGCTCCGCCGCCTTGATGGCGTTGGAGTTGAAGGCGCCGGCCAGACCGCGGTCACTCGTGAGGAGCAGGACCGCGGCGCGTGCCGGGTCCTCCGCCTCCGTGGTGAGCGGGTGCCTGGTGTTCGAACCCGTACCGACCGCCGTGACCGCGCGCGTCAGCTCGGTCGCGTACGGCGTGGAGGCCGCCACCTTGCGCTGCGCCTTGACGACGCGCGAGGCGGCGATCATCTCCATCGCCTTGGTGATCTTCTTGGTCGCGCTGACGGATCGGATGCGACGCTTGTAGACCCGGAGCTGGGCTCCCATGAGTCAGGTCCCTTCCTTACGTCACTTGGCGGCAGCGGCAGGAGTGTCCTCGCCGAGCAGCTTGCCGTCCGAGGTCTCGAACTGCTTCTTGAACTCCGCGATGGCGTCCGCGATGGCCGTGAGCGTGTCGTCGGACATCTTGGCGCCCTCGCGGATGGAGGTCATGAGGCCCTGCTCCTTGCGGTGCAGGTACTCCAGCAGCTCCTTCTCGAAGCGGCGGATGTCGGAGACCGGCACGTCGTCCATCCGGCCGGTGGTGCCGGCCCACACGGAGACGACCTGGTCCTCGGTGGACATCGGCTGGTACTGGTCCTGCTTCAGCAGCTCGACCATGCGCTGACCGCGCTCCAGCTGCGACTTCGAGGCCGCGTCCAGGTCCGAACCGAAGGCGGCGAACGCCTCCAGCTCACGGAACTGGGCGAGGTCGACCCGCAGACGGCCGGAGACCTGCCGCATCGCCTTGTGCTGCGCGGAACCACCGACTCGGGAGACGGAGATACCGACGTTCAGCGCGGGGCGCTGACCGGCGTTGAACAGGTCCGACTCCAGGAAGCACTGGCCGTCGGTGATGGAGATGACGTTGGTCGGGATGAACGCCGAGACGTCGTTGGCCTTCGTCTCGACGATCGGCAGACCGGTCATCGAGCCGGCGCCCTCGTCGTCGGAGAGCTTGGCGCAGCGCTCCAGCAGACGCGAGTGCAGGTAGAAGACGTCACCCGGGTAGGCCTCACGGCCCGGCGGGCGGCGCAGCAGCAGCGACACGGCGCGGTAGGCGTCGGCCTGCTTCGACAGGTCGTCGAAGATGATCAGGACGTGCTTGCCCTGGTACATCCAGTGCTGGCCGATGGCCGAACCGGTGTACGGCGCCAGGTACTTGAAGCCGGCCGGGTCGGACGCCGGGGCGGCGACGATGGTCGTGTACTCCAGGGCGCCGTTCTCCTCCAGCGCGCGGCGCACGCCGGCGATGGTGGAGCCCTTCTGGCCGATGGCGACGTAGATGCAGCGGACCTGCTTCTTCGGGTCGCCCGTGCGCCAGTTGTCGCGCTGGTTGATGATCGTGTCGACGGCCAGGGCGGTCTTGCCGGTCTGGCGGTCACCGATGATCAGCTGACGCTGACCACGGCCGATCGGGGTCATCGCGTCGACGGCCTTGTAGCCCGTCTCCATCGGCTCGTGCACCGACTTGCGCTGCATGACCGTGGGGGCCTGCAGCTCGAGGGCGCGGCGGCCGTCGGTCTCGATCTCGCCGAGGCCGTCGATCGGGTTGCCGAGCGGGTCGACGACGCGGCCGAGGTAGCCCTCGCCGACCGCCACGGAGAGGACCTCACCGGTGCGGTGCACCGGCTGACCTTCCTCGATACCGCTGAACTCGCCGAGGACGACCGCACCGATCTCGCGCTCTTCCAGGTTCAGCGCGAGACCGAGGGATCCGTCCTCGAACTTCAGCAGTTCGTTCGCCATGGCCGAGGGCAGGCCCTCGATCTTGGCGATACCGTCGCCGGCGACGGTGACCGTACCGACCTCCTCGCGCGAGGCCGCGTCCGGCTTGTACGACTGGACGAAGTTCTCCAGCGCGTCCCGGATCTCCTCCGGCCGGATCGTGAGCTCCGCCATCTGGGTTCCCTGCTCTCCTTGTTGGGCCCGAAGTTTCACTTTGGGGGGTGGGGACTCCCCCCGACAGGAGGTGAATCCTCTGCACGGCCCAACCAGGGCCGTAATTACGTTCTGTTTTTCTCGGGGATGCCGAGGTGCTGCTAGCTCGCCATGCGACGGGCGGCCTCGTCCAGCCGGTCCGCGATGGAGCCGTTGATGACCTCGTCACCGACCTGCACCCGCATGCCTCCGACGACCTCGGGGTCGACGTCGAGGTTCAGGTGCATCCGACGCCCGTAGAGCTTGGTCAGGGCGGCGCCGAGGCGCTCCTTCTGCCCGTCGCTCAGGGGCACCGCCGAGGTGACGACGGCGACCACACGGTTCCGGCGCTCCGCGGCGAGCCTGGACAAGGACTCCAGTCCAGCCTCCAGGCTACGTCCACGCGGCGCGGTGACGAGGCGCGTCACCAGTCGCTCGGTGGCGCGCTTGGCCCGCCCGCCGAGGAGCCGGTGCAGCAGCTCGGCCTTGGCCGGGGCGCCGGCGGCGCGGTCGGTGAGCGCGGCGCGCAGTCCGGTGTCGGAGGAGACGATCCGGCCGAACCGGAACAGCTCGTCCTCGACGTCGTCGAGGGTGCCCGTCTTCTCCGCGGCCGTGAGGTCGGCGATGTCCGCCAGCTCCTCGACCGCGTCCACCAGGTCGCGGGACCGCGACCAGCGGGACCGGGCCACCCCGGACACCAGGTCGGCGGTGCTGCCGCTGACCTGGCCGCCGATCAGGCGCTGGACCAGCTGCGCCTTCGCCTCCCCGGGCTGCGCCGGGTCGGTGAGGGCCCGGCGCAGGCCGGCCTCGCGGTGGAGCAGCGCGGTGACGGCCGCCAGCTCGTCGGCGAGCTGCGCGGCGTCCACGGCCGTGGAATCCGTCAGCGCGTCGAGACGCCCACGGGCGGCTGCCAGGGCCTCGCGGCTCGCTCCGTTCATCGCGTGGCCTCGGCCTTCTCCTCGAGCTGGTCGAGGAAGCGGTCGATCACACGGCTCTGACGGGCGTGGTCCTCGAGGGACTCGCCGACGAGCTTGCCGGCCAGGTCGGTGGCGAGCTTGCCGACGTCCTGGCGCAGCGCGGACGCGGCGGCCTTGCGGTCGGCCTCGATCTGGGCGTGACCGGCGGCGACGATCTCCTCGCGCTGCCGCTGGCCCTCGGCCCGCATCTCGGCGATGAGGGTCGCACCCTGCTCCTGCGCCTCCTGGCGCAGGCGCGCGGCCTCGTGCCGGGCCTCGGCGAGCTGGGCCTTGTACTGCTCGAGGACGCTCTGGGCCTCGGTCTGTGCGGCCTCGGCTTTCTCGATACCGCCCTCGATGGCCTCGCGACGCTCTTCCAGGACCTTGTTGATGGTCGGGAGGAGCTTCTTGGCGAGGAAGATGAAGACGATGGCGAAAGCGATCAGGCCGATGACCAGCTCTGGAATCTCGGGGATCAGAGGATTCTGGGCCTCTTCTGCCGCCACCTGTACCAGGGCGTTCACATCAGTGCCTTCCGTCTAGGGGAGTTGCGTCGAAACGCGCTTCAGCTGCGGAAGAGGAAGCCCATGACGATACCGATCAGCGCCAGGGCCTCACAGAAGGCGAAACCCATGATCTGGTTGGCGCGGATCAGACCGGCCGCCTCGGGCTGGCGGGCCAGGGCCTGGGTGCCGTTACCGAAGATGATGCCGACGCCGATACCGGGGCCGATCGCGGCGAGGCCGTAGCCGATCGAACCGAGGTTGCCGGAGAGGCCGTCGGCGGCGAGGGTCTGGAGAGCGGACATGCCGGTTCTTCCTTCTCTTTCATATACCGGTGGGGGTTGGCCACCGGACGTCGGTTGGACAGGGAGGGCGAGGCGGCTCAGTGGTGCTCGGCGAGAGCGCCCTGAACGTAGTTGCAGGCGAGGAGCACGAAGACATACGCCTGAACTGCCTGGATAAAGAGCTCGAACGCGGTGAGCAGGATCGTCATCACGAACGAGGCGCCGGCGTAGACGATGCCGATGCCGTTCAGCAGGTAGTAGCTGCCGATCGTGAAGGTCAGCAGAAGCAGGTGACCGGCGAACATGTTCGCGAAGAGTCGTACGGCGTGGGTGAACGGCCGAATGATCACGTTCGAGAAGAAGTCGATGACGACGATCACCGGCAGTACGGCGCCGAGCGACTTGTCGTAACCGGTGATGTTCTTCATGCCCCCGACGAAGCCGTGCTTCTTGAACGTCAGGTACATCCACATGAAGTAGACGATGGCCGCCAGACCCGCGGGGAACGCGATCATGGAGGTCACCGGGAACTGCGCCAAGGGGATGACGGACCACAGGTTCATGATCCAGATGAAGAAGAACAGCGACACCATGATCGGTACGTACTTCTCGCCCTCGCGCTTGCCGAGGGTCTCGTAGACGATGCCGCGGCGCACGAAGTCGTACCCGGCCTCGCCGATCATCTGGACCTTGTTGGGCACCAGCTTGGGCTTGGCGAACGCCGCCCAGAAGAAGCCGACGATCGCGATCGTGCCGAGCAGGGCGAGGAGCATCGGCTTGTTGAACTCGAACCCGCCGACACTGAAGAGCGGCTCGAAGACAAAGGAATGCAGGCCGGGAGCCGGGAATCCACATCCGGAGAAGATGTGGCAGTCGGACTCGAAGGCGAGCACCTGAGTCGGGTCAGCACTCACCGCGGGCTCCTTCATCGTGGCGCATAGGTACGGCAACCTCGTTGTGTCGGCGCGGCACGGGGCCGCGGTTCGGCACGGGACTGGTGTTACGGATGTGGGGGCGGCTGTGGGGCATCTTGCCTCGCGATTGAACAGGCGTCAGCTGGGATGCCCGCGCCCGCGATGCCGCAGTTGGCACCGGACGATAGCAGGATCTCTCATGCGCCTTTATCCCGGCCCTACCCCTCACGACGAGTGGCCCGTCTTCTCGGGCTTGCCGCCCTTCGACGAGACATCGGGTTCGACGTAGAGGATCTTGGCCTTCATGTGGGCACGCGTCTGTGCAGTGATCCAGGCCAGGGTGGTGACCACGAGCACGATGGCGAAGGCGCGCGGATTGAACAGCGTGCTGTCCCTGAACACGGCCACGAAGACGACCAGCAACAGCAGCTGGACCGTGTAGAGCAACAGGCCCACGCCCTGGAACAGCTGGGGAAGCGACCTGGCAGTGCGCTGCAGGACGTAGAGACCGAGTCCCATGAAGACGAACACGACCAGCGTCGCGACGACGGCCCCGATCGCTCCCTTGCCGCCCGCGACCACACCGCTGACGACAGCGGCGATCGCGCCGACGACAGCCGTGGGCACGGCGGCCTGAGCCAGGATGCGGGCGTCATTGGACGGCATGGCGGCAACTCCGCTTTCACAGGGGGCAGGTGTCGTCATGGACGAGCGTAGTCCCGGGCCGAGGGGGTCGAGACCTCACACCGACGGACCGTCGCACTGGGTCCTTCGGCTCTATCCGGGGTTCTCGTGAACCGTATCACAAACTATTTGATGAGGTCTTTACCTGGTTGGTGTGCTTGCTGTCACACATGAGAGTGACGGCGCCCGTGTGTGCAGAAACCGAGCCGACTTGTCTGGTATGGGGGATTTTCCTCCCCCACGACTTGGCAATGCTCTAGTCAGATTCTTACCTTGCCACGTAGGCACGACAAGGGGCCGCGGGGGCGAGCGCCCCACGGCCCCGGGCCGTGCACATGCGTTCCTAGGCCGCCGAACCCTCCTCGGCGGACTCGCGGGCAGCCAGCTCGAGCGCCTCCTCGATGAGGGTCTCCACGATCTTCGACTCGGGCACGGTCCGCACGACTTCACCCCGGACGAAGATCTGTCCCTTGCCGTTGCCGGAGGCCACGCCCAGGTCCGCCTCCCTGGCCTCACCCGGACCGTTGACCACACACCCCATGACGGCGACCCGCAACGGGATCTCCATACCCTCGAGGGCGGCGGTCACCTCGGCGGCCAGGCGGTAGACGTCCACCTGGGCCCGGCCGCACGAGGGGCAGGAGACGATCTCCAGCTTGCGCGGACGCAGCCCGAGTGCCTGCAGGATCTGCGCGCCCACCTTGACCTCCTCCACGGGCGGCGCCGAGAGCGACACCCGGATCGTGTCGCCGATGCCCTGCCGGAGCAGGGCACCGAAGGCCACGGCCGACTTCACGGTGCCCTGGAAGGCCGGGCCGGCCTCGGTGACGCCGAGGTGCAGGGGGTGGTCGCAGGCCTCGGCCAGCAGTTCGTAGGCGCGGATCATCACCACCGGGTCGTGGTGCTTCACCGAGATCTTCAGGTCGTGGAAGCCGTGCTCGGCGAAGAGCGAGGCCTCCCACAGCGCCGACTCCACCAGCGCCTCGGGAGTCGCCCTGCCGTGCTTGGCCAGCAGCCGGGCGTCCAGGGAGCCGGCGTTGACCCCGATCCGGACGGGGGTGCCGCGGTCCTTCGCGGCGCGGGCGATGGCTGCCACCTGGTCGTCGAACTTCCTGATGTTGCCCGGGTTCACCCGGATCCCCGCGCAGCCGGCGTCGATGGCGGCGAAGACGTACCTCGGCTGGAAGTGGATGTCGGCGACGACCGGCAGGGACGACTTCGCCGCGATGACGGGCAGCGCGTCCGCGTCGTCCTGCGACGGGCAGGCGACCCGGACGATGTCGCACCCCGCGGCGGCCAGCTCGGCGATCTGCTGGAGGGTCGCGTCCACGTCGGCCGTGACCGTGGTGGTCATCGACTGCACGCTGACGGGGAAGTCACCGCCGACGCCCACATCGCCCACGCGCAGCGCGCGGGTCCTGCGGCGCTCCCCCAGGGTCTGCTGCGGCACGGCGGGCATCCCGAGCTGGACGGTCATTCTCCGCTCCTCCTGATCGGCGTGATGGGCGTGATGGGCGTGATCGGCGTCGCGTCCTCGGGTCGCCCCAGTGCCCGCAGGGCCCTGCGCAGGATCCCCTCGGCCGTGAGACCGCTGCGCGCGAGGATGTCCTCGCGCCGCCCCTGGGCCAGGAACCGCTGCGGCAGGCCCATGACCTGGACCGGACGGCGGGCCCCGGCGTCCGTGAGCGCCTGGGCGAGGGCGGCCCCGGCACCGCCGGCCCGGCCGCTGTCCTCGACGCTGACCACCGCCCGGTGCGCCAGCCCCAGGTCGATCAGCTCGGGCGCGACCGGCAGGATCCAGCGCGGGTCCACCACGGTGACCCCGACGCCCCGCCGCCGCAACAGCTCCGCGGCGTCGAGGCAGACCGGGGCGAGCGGGCCGGCGGACACCAGGAGCACGTCCGAGCGATCGCCTGAGCGGTGCAGCACGTCGATGCCGGCGATCGTGTCCACGGCGGGTACGGCATCGGGCACCGCTCCCTTGGGGAACCGCACCGCGGTGGGTCCGTCGCCGACCGCGGCCGCCTCGCGCAGCGCGCGGCGCAGGGTCGCGGCGTCACGGGGGGCGGCCACGCGCAGTCCGGGTACGAGCGGGAACAGGGACAGGTCCCACATGCCGTTGTGGGAGGGGCCGTCGTCACCGGTCGCCCCTGCCCGGTCCAGCACGAAGGTGACCGGCGCGCGGTGCAGCGCGACGTCCATCAGCAGCTGGTCGAAGCCCCGGTTGAGGAACGTGGCGTAGACGGCCACGACCGGGTGCAGACCGCCGAGCGCCAGTCCGGCGGCCGAGGTGACGGCGTGCTGCTCCGCTATGCCCACGTCGAAGGTCCGATCGGGGAAGCGCCGGGCGAACTCGGTGAGCCCGGTCGGCTCCAGCATCGCCGCGGTCAGGGCGACGATGTCCGCTCGCCGCTCGCCCAGGTCTGCCAGTTCCGCCTCGAACACCGAGGTCCACGACGGCCGGTTCGCCTTCGGCGGGCCGCCCGCGGCGGGCCGGGCGCGTACCGCGTGGCAGCGGTCTGCCTCGTTCCGCTCGGCCGGGGCGTGTCCGCGGCCCTTCTCGGTCACGCAGTGCACGACGACCGGCCGGCGCAGGGCGGCGGCCCGGCGCAGCGCCTCCTCCAAGGCCTCGACGTCATGGCCGTCGACGGGCCCCAGCCGGGCCAGCCCGAGGTTCTCGAACACGCCGGGCGGGGTGGCCGCCCCGCCGTCGGCCCGGTGGGCCGCCAGATGGTCGGCGATCCCGCCGACCGTCGGCGCGTAGCTGCGCCCGTTGTCGTTGAGGACGATCACCACGGGCCGGCCGGGTGCCGCCGCGATGTTGTTGAGCGCCTCCCAGGCCATGCCGCCGGTGAGGGCGCCGTCGCCGATCACGGCGACGACCGCCCGGTCGGTGACCCCGCGCAGCGCGTGCGCCTTCGCCAGGCCGTCGGCGTACGACAGGACGGTCGAGGCGTGGGAGTTCTCGATGACGTCGTGCGGGGACTCCTCCCGCGCGGGATATCCGGACAGCCCCTCGGGCTGGCGCAACGCGTCGAAGGCCCCGGCACGGCCGGTGAGGATCTTGTGCACGTACGTCTGGTGGCCGGTGTCCCACAGCAGGGTGTCGCGGGGCGAGTCGAAGACGCGGTGCAGGGCGAGGGTCAGTTCCACCACGCCCAGGTTGGGTCCGAGGTGGCCTCCGGTGCGGCTGACCTTGTCGACGAGGAACCGGCGGATCTCCCCGGCGAGTTCCCGCAGCTGCTGCGTGGTCAGGGCGCGCAGGTCCTCGGGGCCGCGCAGCGCGGCGAGGGAGGCGAGGGGGTGGTCGATGTAGGTGGTCATGGCGCACTCACCGGTTCTCGTCGGCCAGCGGCGTGCGCGGCGCCCGCCCGGTGTCCGGGTCGGCCAGTCGCGTGGGCATGGCGAAGACGACGTCCTCCGGGGTCCCGTCGTCCACCCGGACATCGGTGTGGCCGAGCGCGTTCAGCCGGTCCACCAGGCCGCGCACCAGGATCTCGGGCGCACTCGCGCCGGCGCTGACGCCGACCGTGCGGACCGATTCGAGCCAGCGCTCGTCCAGGTGCGTGAGGTCGGGGACGAGGTGGGCGGGGCAGCCCTCGCGCAGGGCGACCTCCACCATCCGCTGGGAGTTGCTGGAGTTCTCGGAGCCGACCACGAGGACCAGGTCGCAGGAGCGGGCCAGGGACTTCACCGCGTTCTGGCGGTTCTGGCTCGCGTAGCAGATGTCGTCCCCGTGCGGGCCGACGATGTCGGTGAAGCGCCGGTGCAGGGCCTCGACGACTTCAGCGGTCTCGTCGAAGGACAGCGTCGTCTGGGTCAGGTACGCCACCGGGGCGTCCGCGGGGACGTCCAGGCGTTCGACGTCCTCGACACTCCCGACGACCACGGTCCGGGCCGGCGCCTCGCCCCGGACGCCCTCGACCTCCTCGTGGTCCTCGTGCCCGACCAGCAGGATGGTGCGGCCGTCGCGGGCGTACCGGACCGCTTCCTGGTGCACCTTCGCCACCAGAGGGCAGGTGGCGTCGATGACGTCGAGCCGTCGCGCGGCGGCTTCCGCCCGCACCTGCGGGGAGACGCCGTGCGCGGAGAAGACGCACACGGCGCCCTCGGGCACCTCGTCCTCGCTGTCGACGAAAACCGCTCCGCGCCGCCGCAGTTCGCCGACGACGTGGTGGTTGTGGACGATCTCCTTACGGACGTACACGGGGGCGCCGTACAGGTCCAGGGCGCGCTCGACGATGCCGATGGCGCGCCGGACGCCCGCGCAGAAACCACGGGGTTCGGCGAGGAGGACGCGCCGGCGAGGCGTCATCTGCTCGGTGGTCATGGGAGCCTTCCTTGCGTCTGGAGTTGTGTACGGGGGTGCGCCTCGTGAGCGCGCCAGAGTGCGGCGTAGTGGCCGCCCAGCGCCAAGAGCTCGCTGTGCGTTCCGTCCTCGCACACGCGGCCTTCGCGTAGGACGAGGACGCGGTCGGCGCGGGCGGCCAGGGCGAGCCGGTGGGTGATGACCAGCGTGGTGCGCCGGGCCGCGAGCCGGTCGGTGGCGGTGTCGATCATGGTCTCGGTGGCCGGGTCCAGGGCTGACGTCGCCTCGTCGAGGATCAGGACGGCGGGCTCGGTCAGCCGGGTCCGGGCGAGGGCGATCAGCTGACGCTGGCCCACGGAGAGGTTGCCCCCGCCCTCGGTGAGCCGGTGCCGGTAGCCGTCGGGCAGCGCGGTGATGAAGGAGTGCGCCCCGGTCAGGCGGGCCGCGGTCTCGACCTCGTCGTCCGTGGCGTCCTCCCGCCCGTAGGCGATGGCGTCCCGGACGGTTCCGGGAAACAGGTAGGGCTCCTGGGGGATGAGGCCGAGCCGTTGCCGGTAGGCGCTCGTGTCGAGTGCGCGGACGTCCTGCCCGTCGACAAGGACGGCGCCCGCGGTCGGGTCGTAGAACCGCGCGACCAGTTTCATCAGGGTCGACTTGCCGGACCCGGTCTCGCCGACGACGGCCACCCGCTGTCCGGCGGGGATCCGGACGCTCACGCCGCTGAGGGCGGGCGGCCGGGCCAGGGGGCCCGCGGTGTCGGCGTACCGGAAGTGGACGTCGTCCAGGACGATCTCCCCCCGCAGCGGGCCGACGGGGCGGGGGCTCCTGGCCTGCGGCGTGCCGGCGGGCAGCCGCAGCAGCTCGTCGATCCGGTCCAGGGAGACCCGCGCCTGCTGGAAGGCGTCGAACAGCTGGGCCGTCTGCTGGACGGGGACGAAGAACAGCTCCAGGTACAGCAGGTAGGCGACGAGCGTGCCCGCGTTCATGGAGCCGTCTCTGACATGGTGCGCCCCGAAGACCAGCAGGCCGGCTGCGCAGACGGCGGCCAGGCACTCGATGAAGGGGAAGTACAGGGCCATCAGGTACTGCGAGCGGATCCGTGCCCGCCGGACCGCGTCGCTGTCCGCGCGAAACCGCCGCAGGAACGCCTCTTCCTGGCGGAAGGCCTGGATGACGGGCATGCCCCGCGCGCCTTCCTGGAGGCCGGCGTTGACCGTGGCGGTCCGCTCCCGCGCCAGCCGGTAGGCGACCAGGGACCGCCGTCGGAACACGGCTGTGGCCAGGTACAGGGCGGGCAGCAGGAGCAGGGCCGCCAGCAGCAGGACGGGGTTGGCGACCAGCAGGACGACCAGGACTCCGGCCATGGTCAGCAGGCCGGCGAGGAAGCCCGCCAGCCCGGTCTGCAGGAATCCGGAGACGGCGTCCACGTCGGTGGTCATCCGGGTGAGGGTGCGGCCGTCGGCCTCCCGCTCGTAGTGGTCCAGCCCCAGGCGGTGCAGCTGGGCGGCCATGCGGACCCGTAGGGCGTACAGCAGGCGCTCGCCGGTGCGTCCGGTGGCCAGCAGGGAGCCGTGCTGGATCAGCCAGCGCAGCAGCGTGACGGTCAGGGCGGCGGCACACGCCGCCGCCAGCACGGTGGGAGCCGCGCCGTCGGTGACGCTCTCGATGCCCCACCGCACGGCGTAGGGCTGGGCGAGACCGCACAGGACTTCGGCGAGCACCAGGGCCAGGGTCACCGCGAGCGGCAGCCGGAAGCCGCGGGTGAGCCTGCGGAGCCCGAACGTCCCTCCGACGTCACGGGCCAGTGCTTCCTCGTCGACCGCCGGGTCCTCGTCGACCGCCGGGTCCTCGTCGGCGGCCGGCGGCCCGGACGCGCGGACGGGCGCGGACGCCGGACGCGGGCCGGGCACGGGACCGGCCGGCTGCGCGGGTGCGGGGGACGGCTCGGCCGGGACGGCTTCGAAGTGGGCGCGGTACAGGGCGCAGCGGGCGTGCAGTTCCTCGTGGGTGCCGAGGTCGGCGAGCCGGCCGTGGTCCAGTACGGCGATGCGGTCGGCCAGGGCCAGGGTCGATCTGCGGCGTGCGACCACGAGCGTCGTACGGCCGTCTGCGTGGGTGCGTAGTCCCTCGTGGATCGCCTCCTCCACGGCGGGGTCCACGGCGGAGGTCGCGTCGTCGAGGATCAGCAGACGGGGTCTCAGGAGCAGCGCGCGGGCGAGGGCGAGGCGCTGGCGCTGGCCGCCGGAGAGGGTCCGGCCCCGTTCGCCGATTTCCGTCAGGTAGCCGTTCGGGAGGGCCGAGACGAAGCCGTCGGCCCGGGCCAGTCGTGCCGCCTCGCGGATCTCGTCGTCGTCCGCGTCGGGTCGGCCCAGCGCGATGTTGTCGCGGATGCTCCCGGCGAACAGGAGGCTCTCCTCGGGCACCAGGGCGAGGTGGGCGCGCAGCGAGTCCAGCCGCAGTTCGCGCACGTCCGTGCCGCCGATCCGGACACTGCCCGTCCGGGCCTCGTGGAACCGTGCAGGCAGCAGGGCGAGCGTGGACTTGCCGGACCCCGGACCGCCGACGACGGCAACCGTCTCGCCAGGTTCGATCCGCAGCGACAGGTCGTCGAGCACCGGGCGGTCGGGCGTGTACCGGAAGCCGACGTGGTCGAACTCGACGGCCAGCGGCCGGTCGTCGGGCAGCCGGGCGGCGCCGTCCGCGCGCCACGGCGGTACGTCGGTCAGTTCCAGCACGCGGGCGACGGCTGCCGTGGCCTGCTGGACGGCGTTCGCCAGTCCCGCCAGGACGCCCAGCGGACCCTCCAGCTGGATGAGGTACATCGAGAAGGCGACGAACGTGCCGAGGCTGAGGCCCCCTTCGCCCACCGTCCAGCCGCCGAGGGCCAGGACGGCGACCTGGGCGAGTGCGGGTACGGCCTGCAGCGGCGGCTGGTAGCGGGCGATCAGCCGGGTGACGCGCATGCGCGCGGCGTACAGCCGTCGGGCGGCCTCCGTGTACCGGGCCGTCTCCCTCTCCTCGCGGCCGAAGGCCTTGACGAGTTGGACGCCGGCGATGGAACTCTGTACGACGCCCGCGGCGGTGGCCGCCCGGTCCTGGGCCTGCCAGGTGGCGGCCAGCAGCCGTGGGTGGCTGCGGCCGGCCAGAGCCCACAGGACGGGGACCATGAGCAGGCTCACCGCCGTCAGCGGCACGGAGAGAACGGCCATGACGGTGAGCACCCCGACGACGGTGGTGAGGTGGGAGACCAGGGCCGGCAGCAGGGCGACCAGGCTGTGCACCCCGTTGAGGTCGACCGTGGCACGGCTCATGAGCTGGCCGGGGCCCAGAGCCCGCTGGCCGAGAGCGTCCGGGCGGGAAACCGTCCGGTACAGGGCGACGCGCAGATCGTGCTGGACGTCGGCGGCGAGCCGGCTCGCGTGGAAGCGGCGCAGGAAGGTCAGCCCGTACCGGGCCACAGCGACGACCAGCAGCAGGATCGTCCACGGGAGCAGGGGGCGCGCGCCCTCGACGACCACGTCGTCGAGCACGATCTGGGTGATCAGCGGCACCGCCACGCTCATCGCCGTGGCACCCACGGCGCCGACCAGCGACAGCGTCAGAGTCCCGCGGTGGCGGAGACAGTGGCCGAGCAGACGCCGCAGGGGACGGCCGCGCGGGACTTCCGCGTCGACAGCGGGTGGCGCCACATCCGTTCCTTTCCTGAGCTTGCGTGTGGTCGTCAGGCGAGCGCGGCTGTCCGCCAGTCGCCCAGGTCAGCGACGAGCGGGGCCGCGGGCCGGCCGTCCACGGCGAGGGAGAGCACCGCGCGGATGCTCGGGGCCGGGGTCACGACCGTGGTCACGGTGTTCGAGCCGGACGGGAACGGCAGTCGGCGGCCGGCCGGGCGGCCGGTGGGCCAGTCGGCCGGTACGGCGACCGGCCGGGTGAGTCCTCCGCCGCGCAGGCCGTGCCCGCGGGCCTTGCCGATGGCCTCCTTGCGGGTCCACAGGGTCAGGAACGCCTCGTCGCGCTCGTGCCGGGGCAGGGCGGCGATCCAGTCGGCGGAGGTGTCACCGAGCCAGCGGCGCGCCAGGGCGGTGGCGGGCAGCGGCCGGACGATTTCGATGTCCACGCCGAGTGCCGCCGGGCCGCGGCCGAGGGCGACCGCTCCGACGCCCTCGCCGTGGCTGAGGCTGACCCGGAGTCCGGAGGCGGGCCCGGTGAGCCGGGGCCGGCCGTCCGGTTCGTGTCCGACCCGGATCCGGCCGGCGGGCGAACCGAGGAGGCGGGCCGCCGTGGCGACGAGCCGCGCGTGCGTGGCACGCCGTTCGTCGCCCCGCGCGGCCTCCCCCCACAGCACGGTCACCCGGGTGGTAGCCGGTGGCCCGGTGGTGCGGGGGGCGGCCGAAGCGGTCATCCCGCCATCTGACGGATCAGGCTCGCGGGACGCATGTCGGTCCAGTTCTTCTCGATGTGGTCGAGGCAGGCCTGCCGGCTGTCCTCCGGGTGGGCCACTTCCCAGCCCGCGGGGATCTCGGCGAAGCCGGGCCACAGCGAGTGCTGGCCCTCGTCGTTGACGAGCACCAGGTACCGGCCGTCTTCGTCCTCGAAGGGGTTGGACATCTCATCCTCTTTTCTCGGTGCGGGTTCTGTTCTGGTTCGCGGTCAGGAAACGATCTTCTCCAGCACTCGGACGGCGTTCTCGGCCCCGCTCTCGGCGGACGTCAGCCGAGCCAGACGGTCGACCGCGCGGGCGATGCCGGGGTCCTTGACGGCCTGGTCGACCGCCTTCGTGAGGGTGTCCGCGGTCAGGTTCCGGTGCGGTACGGGCGGCGGTGCCACGCCCAGGCCGTGCAGGTGGTCGGCCCACATCACCGCTTCCTTCTGGAAGGGACAGATCACCTGGGGGACGCCCGCGCGAAGAGCCGTGTTGTGCGCTCCGGTTCCACCGGGATGCACCACGGCACGGACCCGGGGAAACAGCCAGTCGTACGGTATTTCGTCCTCCACCAGAATGTTCTCCGGGGGATTGTGGATGGAGGCACCGCCCCATCCCTTGACGACGATCGCGCGGACCCCTGTTCTGCGGACGACTTCCACAATGATGCGGCCGACTTCCCCGGGGTCCGTGCCCATGTGGCTGCCGAATCCGAAGAACACCGGCGCAGCGCCGTCGTCCAGGAATTTCAGCAAGCGTTCCGAAGGTTGCCACCGCGTGCTGCCGGGAAGCATCCAGAATCCGGTCGGGTGGACCCATTCGGGCCAGTCGTCCGCTGGTTCGAGCACGTGCGGGCTGAAGCCGAGAAGCACCGGCGCCGGCGTTCCGTCGGCCCGGAACCTGTGGTCCAGGGCGCCTTCGCGGGGCGGAAGCCCGAGGACGTCGGAGCGCCACCGGCCGAACATCTCGGCGAGCGGCCCTTTGATCGGGTTGTCGTTCGCCCGGGCGTGCCGCTCCAGGTTGTCCGGCCGCTGCTCGAAGGTGCCGACCTCGGGCGGGTAGCGCCGTGAGGCGACGAAGTGCGGGTAGAGACTGGCCAGCACGTGCGGAACCCCGAGTTTCTCGGCGATCTGGTGCACGGCCTGACGCGACGAGTGGGAGTGGATCACCACGTCCGCGCCCTCCGCGGCGGCGTCCCACATGTCCTTCAGCATGACCGGGTAGAGCCGGGGGAATATCTCCGCGAAAATGCGTTCCCGGGCCTTGTCGTACTCGTCGCCCTTCCCTTGCGATCTGACGAGGATTTCCCGGACGTCGGGCCGCTGATGGAGCCGCACGCCCTCGTCCTCCACCGGCGCGAAGCCCACACCGTATGCGGAAACCATGGGGCCGTAGAGGCGGGGACCGACGAGTGTGGCTGAATGTCCGGCCTGTTGGAGAGCGAAGGCCAGCGCCAGATAGGGCTGCATATCCCCACGAGTGCCGTGGGAATAAATCAGTGCTCGCACCGCTTCGGACTCCTCCCGTTTTCTGACGAGTCGGGCGCGGCACCAGCGGCAGGCCCGAGGAAGTACCTGCGGAACTTTAGGACCCGTAGTCACCGGGCGGCTCTAGGAAATCTGTACAGGACAAATGCCCCTTGCGGATGCTGTGACGGAATGGAAAGAGTGGGCCGTTCCGACGCGTACGGGAGGCGTAACGTTGAAAGTCCTGGTCTACTGCTACGGAAACAGGGGCGACGTCCAGCCGTATCTCGCACTGGCCTGCGCCCTGCGCGGCGCGGGACATGAGGCCGTGCTCGCGGCGCCCCGCCTCTTCGCGCCGCTCGCCGACCGGTACGGCGTGCCGTTCGCCCCGCTGGACGACGCCGCCGTCACCGTGCGCTCCCGCGCGGACATCCGCCGCCTCCAGGCGCACAGCGACCGTCCGACCCCCGAGGTCGAGGAGCAGCGCCGGGCGATCCGCCGGCAGATGGTTCCGCACTACGCGGCCGTCCTGCGTGATCTGTGGGACGCGGCGGCCTGCGGCCCCGACCTGATCGTCCACTCGCACGCGTTCCGTGAGGCGATCCCGCAGATCGCCGAGCGGCTGAAGGTTCCGCACGTCCTCGGCTCCCTCTACCCCAACTTCGTCGTCTCGCGCGACTATCCGGCGTTCGGCATGCTGTCGGAGGTGTTCTCCGACAAGCAGGACACGAGCCGGACGGACGTGCGGACGTATCTGCCGCCCGCCGTCATCGACGTGGTGGACCAGTGGCGCAGGGACACCTTGGGACTGCCGCCGCGCGAGGGTTACCTCGACTTCCGGTTCTCCGCCGACGGAGCGCCCGCACCCGTGCTGCACTGCTTCAGCCCGCACGTGCTCACCCCGGGCTCCGACTGGCCCGACACGGTGCACACCGACGGCTTCTGGCACCTCCCGCCGCCGCCCGGCTGGCAGCCGCCGCGCCGGTTGCTGCGCTTCCTGGAGGACGGCGAGAAGCCCGTTCTCATCGGCTTCGGCAGCGCCCTCGGCACCGACCCCGAGCGGACCACCGCCCTGGTGCTGGAGGCCGTACGGGAGAGCGGCCGGCGGGCGGTGATCGTCGCCGGCTGGGGCGGCCTGGCCGTCGGCAGCGCGCCGGACGGCGTCCTCGCGCTGGACGAGGTTCCCTACGGCTGGCTGCTGCCGCGGGTGTGCGTGGCCGTCAACTCGGGCTCGCTGGGGACGCACAACGACGCCCTGTCGGCGGGAGTGCCCCAGGTCGTCTGCCCGTTCGAGGTGAACCAGCTGATGTGGGGCGAGCACCTGCACCGCCTGGGAGTGGCGCCCGCCCCGCTGAAGCAGCGCGAGCTGACGTCGTCCGCCCTGGCCGGGGCGATCACGACGGCGGCCACGGACCCGGCCGTCGCGGCGGCCGCGGCCGCACTCGGCGAGCGCCTGCGCGCCGAGGGCGGAGCCGCCGCCGCGGTGCGGTTCCTGGAAGGGATCCAGCCGTGACGGGGACTGCCACGGCGAGCCGTACCTCGCCCACCGACGCCTCCCTGACGGACCGGCTGGCCCTGTCCGCCCGGTGCGCCGACGGAGTGACCGGCACCGCCGCGTTCTTCGACTGGCTCGCCGAACGGCAGCTGCACCATGCGCAGAGGACCGAGCGGATACCCTTCGACGCGCTCGACCAGTGGGGGTTCGACCCGGGCACCGGGGACCTGGGTCACGTCAGCGGGCGGTTCTTCTCGGTACAGGGGCTGCGGGTCCGCTCCGACTTCGGTGCGGTGCCCGAGTGGTCCCAGCCGATCATCAGCCAGCCGGAGGTCGGCATCCTCGGCATCGCCGTGCGCGAGATCGGCGGCGTGCTGCACTTCCTGATGCAGGCCAAGTCGGAGCCGGGGAACGTCAACGGTGTCCAGCTCTCCCCCACCGTCCAGGCGACGCGTAGCAACTACACGCGGGTGCACGGTGGTTCACCGGTGCCGTATCTGGACGTCTTCCGCACACCGGAGCCCGGGCGGGTGCTGGCGGACGTGCTGCAGTCCGAGCAGGGCTCCTGGTTCCTGCGCAAGCGCAACCGCAACATGGTGGTCGAGGCCGGGGCCGGCCTGGAAGCCGGTGAGGACTTCTGCTGGCTGACGCTGGGCCAGCTGAACGCGCTGCTTCGGTGCGAGAACCTGGTCAACATGGACGCACGGACCGTGCTGTCGTGCCTGCCCGACTGGGACCGCGTCACCGGGCCGGGGAGGGCCGTGCACTCCGGACGCGAGATCCGCAGCTGGCTGACCGGCCGCCGGGTCACGCACGAGGTCGTCACCGAGCGGCTGCCGCTGCGTGCGGTACCCGGCTGGCACCGCACGGCCGACGCCATCAGCCACGACGAGGGCCGGTTCTTCAGCATCGTCGCGGTCCACGTGGGCTCACGCAGCCGCGAGGTGCCGTCGTGGACCCAGCCGCTGCTGCGGCCGCACGGCCGCGGGGTCGCCGCACTCCTCGTCAAGCGCGTCGACGGCGTGCTGCACGCGCTGATGCAGGCACGCGTCGAGCCGGGATTCGCCGACACGGTGGAACTGGGCCCGACAGTGCAGTGCACACCCGCGAATCATGCCCACCTGGCCGCCGCCGACCGGCCGGCCCATCTGGATCTGGTGCTCGGCGCCGACCGGGCGCGCGTCCTGTTCGACACCGTGCTGTCGGAGGAGGGCGGCAGGTTCGACCACGCGCAGACCCGGTACCTGATCATCTCGGTGGACGACCGGGACGCCGTCGAGGAGAGCGCCGCGTTCCGTTGGCTGTCCGCGGGCCAGCTGGAGGACCTGTTGAAGTACAGCGGCCACGTCAACGTCGAGGCCAGGACACTGGTGGCCGCACTCAGGACGGTGCGATGACCCCCGACCACGGCACCGCGCCGGTGCGCGTCGCAGTCCTCGGAGCCGCCTCCATCGCCTGGCGGCGGGTACTGCCCGCGATGGCGGCGTGCCCGGACGTCGAGGTGGTCGCCGTGGCCTCCCGGGACCCGCGGCGGGCGCGCCGGTTCGCCGACCGCTTCGGCTGTGCGGCCGTCACCGGGTACGAGGCGCTGCTGGAGCGCACGGACGTCGATGCGGTGTACGTTCCGCTGCCCGCGGCGCTGCACCGTACCTGGGCGTCCCGCGCGCTGGCGGCCGGCCGGCACGTGCTGGTCGAGAAACCCATGGCCACGACGGCGGCGGAAGCCCGGGAACTGACCGCGCTCGCCGAGCGCCGCGGCCTCGTCCTGCGGGAGAACTTCATGTTCCTCCACCACCCGCGCCACCGGGCCGCCACCGAGCTGCTGCGCGACGGGCGGATCGGCCGTCTGCGCATGCTCCACGCGTCGTTCTGCGTTCCCCCGCTGTCCCCCGACGACATCCGGTACACCCACGAACTGGGCGGTGGCGCCCTGCTGGACACGGGTGTCTACCCGCTGCGGACCGCGGTGCACTTCCTGGGGCGGAGGCTGCGGGTGACCGGTGCCACCCTGCGCACCCGGCCACGCGACGGACTCGACGTCTCCGGACAGGTCCTGCTGGCCTCCGACGCGGGTGTCCTCGCCTCGCTGGACTTCGGCTTCGAGCACAGTTACGGGGCGCGGTACGCGCTGTGGGGTGACCGGGCGCGGCTGACCGCGGACCAGATCGTCAGCCCGCCGGCCGGGCTGCGGACACATCTGCGGATCGAGGAACAGGACCGGGTCGAGGACCTCCTGCTGCCGGCCGCCGATCAGTTCCAGGCCTGCGTCGCGGAATTCGCGGCCGCGGTCCGCGCGGCGGGTGCCTGCGACGGTACCGGCCCGGACCTGTGGCACGCGGACGCCGTGGCCACCCTGGAGCTGGTGGACGCCGTCCGGGAACGGGCCGTGCGGGTGCCGTACGAGGAGCGTGGTGCGGAGCACGGGTGAGCGGGGCCGCTCCCCGCACGCCGAAGGGCCCGCGTGTGCGGGCCCTTCGGCGTGGGCGGCCGTCTCCTCGCCGTCCCGCCGCGGCCGGGCGCGGCTTCGGTCACAGGGCCGCCCGTGAGAGCAGGGGCTCCCACCAGTCGCGGTTGTCGCGGTACCAGCGGACGGTCTCCGCCAGACCGGTCGGGAAGTGCTTCCGGGGCCGGTAGCCCAGCTCGTCGCGGATCCGGCTCCAGTCGACCGAGTAGCGCCGGTCATGACCCTTGCGGTCCTCGACGTGATCGACGCGGTCCCAGCCGGCGCCGCAGGCCTCCAGCAGCAGCCCGGTGAGCTCCTTGTTGGTGAGCTCGGTGCCGCCCCCGATGTTGTAGACACGGCCGGGCCGGCCACCGGTGCGCACCAGCTCGATGCCCCGGACGTGGTCGTCGACGTGCAGCCAGTCCCGTACGTGCTCACCGTCGCCGAACAACGGCACCGTGCCGCCGTCCAGGAGCGTGGTGACGAAGCGCGGGACGAGCTTCTCCGGGAAGTGGTGGTGCCCGTAGTTGTTGGAGCAGCGCGTGACCCGGACGTCCATGCCGTGGGTGCGGTGGTACGACAGGGCGACCAGGTCGCCGGCGGCCTTCGACGCCGCGTACGGGGAGTTGGGCAGCAGCGGCGCGGTCTCCGGGGTGGAGCCCGTCGGCACCGAGCCGTACACCTCGTCGGTCGAGATGTGCACGAAGGTGCCGAGACCGGTGCGCAGGGCCGCGTCGAGCAGGGTCTGGGTGCCGAGCGCGTTGGTGCGCAGGAAGGCCGCCGCGCCCAGGATCGAGCGGTCCACGTGGGACTCGGCCGCGAAGTGCACCACCTGGTCACTGCGGGCCGTCAGCGACTGGACGAGTGCGGCGTCGCAGATGTCGCCGTGCACGAACGCGAACCGGGGGTCGTCCCTGACCGGGTCGAGGTTCGCCGGGTTCCCGGCGTAGGTCAGGGCGTCCAGCACGGTGAGGTGGACGTCGCCCGGGCCCTCGGGGCCGAGCAGTGTCCGTACGTAGTGGGAACCGATGAAGCCGGCTCCGCCGGTCACGAGGATCCTGGTCGTCATCGCGATATCTGTACCTTGCTGTGGTCGCCTAGGACGAGCCGGTGTGCCGCGGGGGCCCGGGGTGCCGGGGTGACCTCCACGTTCCGGCCGATCAGGGACGCCTCGACACGGCGTACCCCGGTGATGGAGGAGCCGGACAGCACGATGGAGAACTCGATCTCGCTGTCCTCGATGCGGCAGTCCTCGGAGATCGACGTGAAGGGGCCCACGTAGGAACCGCTGACCTCCACGCCGGACGCGATGACCACCGGACCGACGATCCGGGAGCCGCGGACCTTCGCCCCGTGCGCGATCCGCACCCGGCCGACGATCTCGGTGGCGTCGTCGACGTCGCCGGCGATGAGCGGTTCGATGGATTCGAGGACGGTGCGGTTGACCTCCAGCATGTCGCCGACGTTGCCGGTGTCCTTCCAGTAACCGGAGATCGTGGTGGAACGCACGTCGCGCTGCCGGTCGATCAGCCACTGGATGGCATCGGTGATCTCCAGTTCCCCGCGGCCCGACGGGGTGATGGCCGCGACCGCTTCGTGGATCGCCGGAGTGAAGAGGTAGACGCCGACCAGGGCGAGATCGCTCTTGGGGAAGGCGGGTTTCTCCACGAGGTTCACCACGCTGCCGCGCTCGTCGAGTTCGGCGACGCCGAAGGCGGTGGGGTCGGACACCCGGGTGAGCAGGATCTGCGCGTCGGGCCCTTTGGCACGGAACTCGTCGACGAGTCCGGTGATGCCGCCGACGATGAAGTTGTCGCCGAGGTACATCACGAAGTCGTCGTCGCCGAGGAAGTCCCGGGCGATGCGCACCGCGTGGGCGAGGCCGAGCGGCGCTTCCTGGGGGAGGTAGGTGATGCGCAGGCCGTCGAACCCGCCGCCGTCGACGGCCGCGCGGATCTCGTCCGCCGTGTCGCCGACGACCATGCCGACATCCCTGATGCCGGCCTCCGCGATGGCCTCCAGCACATAGAAGAGGACGGGCTTGTTGGCGACGGGCACCAGTTGCTTCGCCGAGGTGTGGGTGATGGGCCGCAGTCGGCTGCCGGTACCGCCCGCCAGGACCAGGGCTTTCATGTCCACGACACGACCGTGTCGCTGTCCACGAAGCCGAAGATGCCCGCCAGCGTCGTACGGCGGCTGTCGGCGCTGGTGTTCGGCTCCACGGCGTGGATGTGGGCACCGTTGAAGACGTAGATGTCCCCGGCACCGATCTCGAGCCACTGGCACTCGATGCCGTCGAGGGTCTCCATGGGGTACGGGGAGCCGGTGTGCTCCAGGCCGAGGCGGCGCCTGCTGGCCTCGTCCGGCCGGATGTTCCACAGCGCCAGCCGGCCGCCGTCGCCGTTCTCCAGGCATATGTTGAGCGCGCAGACGTGGTGGTCGAGCACCCGCTGGATCTCGAAGTCCGCCTGCCGGGGGTCGGTGCACTGGGAGCCGTCCTCGTGCGGGTCGAGGGTGTAGTCGCCGGCACCGTGCCATGAGCGCAGCAGGCCGCGGCACGCCTGGCGGCCCCCGTGCCCGGCGCGGCGCACCGTGACGTCCTCCCGTGCGAGGGCTCCGGCGAGGCCGTCGTAGAACTCGGTCAGGGGGTCGCGCCGGATGCCGAGCACCTTCTCCAGCGCCGGCGCCGTCCGCTCGGACTCGTCGAGGTACTCCTCGGTCGTCTTGTGGAAGTGGTAGGTGCCCAGGTAGTAGCTGGGTGCGACGGCGGTGCGCCGCTCGCGGTCCCCGCTGTCCCAGAAGCGTGCCGACAGCTCCGTGCAGATCTCCGGCTCGACCACGCCGCGGAACACGACGCCCGCGCTCCTGCCGCGCAGGACGTCGATGACGGCCTGCGGCTCGAAGGTCCGGTACTCCTTGAAGCGGAAGTAGTCGGGGTCGCCGCTGAAGCCGGTGAGCCGGCGGCTGGTGACCGGCTCGGTGCGGGCGCCGCCCGCGACTTCGGTGGTGATGTCCATGGGGTGTCCTTCTCCTTGGTTGTCAGTGCGCCGGCGCTGCCTCGAGCACCTGTCGTACGAGCTCGCACACGCGGTCCACGTCGTGCGGGGCGAGGGCCGGCCCGGACGGCAGGACCAGGACGCGTTCGGCCAGTGCCTCGGTGCCGGGCAGCGGCAGCGGGGTGTGGACACCGGCCCGCTGCGCGTAGGGGCCCATGCGGTGGCAGCCCGGGTGGAAATACCTCTGGGCGAAGACGTTCTCCTCGTGGAGCGCGGAGAGCAGCCGGTCGCGGTGGACTCCGGTGACGGCGGCGTCGATCTCGACGACGACGTACTGGTGGTTGCTGCGCTCCCCCGGGCCGGGGCCGCGCAGCCTGAGGCCGGGCACGCCCAGCAGCCCCGCCCGGTAGCGCTCGTACCGCAGGGTGTTCGCCGCGGTGATCTCGTCGATGTGCTCCAGGGCGGTCAGGCCCATGGCCGCGGAGATCTCGTTCATCTTGGCGTTGGTGCCGAAGGTGACGACCTCCCGGCCGGGCCCGAACCCGAAGTTGCGCATGCGGCCGACGCGTTCGGCGAGTTCGGGGTCGTTCGTGAGGACGGCTCCGCCCTCGAACGCGTTGATGAACTTGGTCGCGTGGAAGCTGAGGATCTCACCGTCGCCGAAACCGCCGACCGGGCGACCGTCCAGCTCGCAGCCCAGGGCGTGCGCGCCGTCGTAGAGCAGGGCCAGCCCGTGCTCGTCGGCGATCGCCCTCAGTTCGTCGACGCGGCAGATCCGCCCCCACAGGTGGACGCCGACGATGCCGCTGGTGCGCTCCGTGATCAGCTCGCGCACATGGGCGGGGTCCAGGGTGCCGGTGTGCGGGTCGATGTCGGCGAAGACCGGGGTGAGGCCCTGCCACTGGAGGGCGTGCGCGGTGGCGACGTAGGTGAAGGACGGCACGATCACCTCACCGGTCAGGCCGCGGGCCCGGACCAGGACCTCCAGGGCGGAGGTGCCGTTACCGGTGGCCAGGACGTGCGCGGCTCCGGTGAGCCGGGTGAGCCGGTCCTCGAACTCGCGTACCAGTGGGCCGTTGTTGGTCAGCCAGCCCCGGTCGAGGGCTTGTGAGATGCGCTGGAACAGCCGCCCGCGGTCGGGGATGTTGGGGGTGCCGACCTGCAGTGGCCGGTCGAAGGCGGGGCGTTCGCCGTGGCGGGCCGTGGCGGGCCGCTCCTGGGTGACCGCGTTCGCGATGCCGTCATGCGTGGTAAGCGGCACGGCGTGCTCCTGTCTGCTCGTGATGGACCCGTTCCAGAACCCGGACGGCAGGGCGGGCGCCGTCCTCCTCGTGCACCGGGGCGGCGATCCGGGCGACGGTGCGCACGACGCCGGGCCGGTGGTGGCGGTCCCGGCGGCTTCGGCGAGGGCGCCGATGGTCAGGTCGTGGGGCCGCCGTCCGTTCGTCGCTCGGATCGCCGTCACACTAGAAGAGGGCCGCACGGGGGAGCTGGACGCCGCCTCGACACCCAACTGCCCCCGCGCGGCCGGGGGCCGGACGATGCTCGGGATGGTCAGGTGAGCGACGTCAGCCCGGGTCCGGGAGCGTTGACCAGGACTGCCGTGTTGCCGGCCGGGTGCCGGTTCTCGTAGACGAGCTGGTGCGCGTCGGCGATCTCGTCGAACGGCAGGGTGAGGCTCAGACACGGGTCGACCCGGCCCGAGGCGACCAGGTTGATGGCCGCCCGGGTCTCGCGCACGTTGGCGGCGTGCGAGCCCTGCAGGCGCTTCTGGAACATCCACAGGAACCGCAGGTCGATGTCGCCGTTGTAGCCGCTGGTGCCGGCGCAGGTGACCACCATGCCGGCGTGGTCGCAGACGTAGACCGAAGTGGCCAGGGTGTCGCGGCCCGGGTGTTCCAGGACGATGCGGGGCGACCTGCGTTCGCCGAGGACGTCCCAGATCCGGCGACCGAAGGCGCGGGCCCCCGACTGCCAGCTGGCGTACGCCTCGGTGTCGGACGCGTCGGGCAGCCGGCCCCAGTGGTCGAAGTCATGGCGGTTGATGACCCCGCGGGCCCCGAGCCGAAGGCAGTGCTCGGCCTTGTCGTCATCGGAGACGACGGCGATCGGGATACCCCCGAAATAGTCGGTGATCTGGATCGCCATGGAGCCCAGGCCGCCGGATCCGCCCCAGATCAGGACGGGGTCGCCCGGCTGCACGTGGTGCGGGGACCAGCCGGTGAGCATCCGGTACGAGGTCGAGCCGCCGCCGAGGAAGCAGCCGGCCTGCTCCCAGGTCAGGTGCGGCGGCTTGGGGTGCACCTGGTACTCGTCGACGACCGTGAACTGGGCGAACGAGCCGAAGTTGAGTTCGTAGCCCCAGGCCTTCTGGGACCTGGAGGCGGTGGGGTCGGTTCCCATGCGGATGTCCGGGGCCGACTCGTCCCACTGCACTCCGGCGATGATCACCTGGTCGCCGACCTTGTACTGGGTGGCGCCCTCACCGACCGCCCACACCACGCCGGCACCCTCGGAGCCGGCGATGTGGAAGTCGTGCGGGTCTCCCTTCCTGCGGCGGGCGGCGATCACGTCGGCGGGGGTGCCGAGGCCGGCCCACACGCCGTTGTAGTTGACCCCGGCCGCCATCACCATGACGAGGACCTGGCCGCGGCCCACCGGTGGTACCTCGATCGGTTCGACCCGGATCGCCTGCCGTGGCTCGCCGTACCGGTCCGGCCGGATCACGGCCGCGTGCATGTGGCTCGGCACCTCGCCCAGCGGAGGCATCGTGCCGATCTCGTAGATGTCGCGGGTCATCGCCCCTCCTTCTCGCCGAGGGCTTCCAGCTGCTCGGTGACCATGCGGCCGACCTCGGCGATCGGACCGGACAGCAGCATCTGTTCGTGCCGGGCGGCGACGGTGCGGGCGTCCACGCGGCCGTCCACGTAGGGCTGCCAGCGTCGCGCCCCCTCCTGGGCGCCGGGGCCGCCCTCGCCGGCGGCGAGAAGCAGCACGTCGCCGCGGAAGACCTTCGGGGTGAAGGCCCGGCGCAGTTCCACGTTGTCCTGGAAGGTCTGTGCCACCGTGGCCAGGTGGTCGGCCAGCAGGTCGGTGAGCGGGTTGCCCTGGGCGCGCAGCACCCCCGCGACCGTCTCCTCGTCCGGCTCGGCCCCGGCGGGCAGCCGGTCGCCGAGGCCGGTCGCCTCGAGCAGGCCCGCCATCAGGTTCCGCTCCCCGGACGGCGGTGCGGCGGACACGCTCACCGCGGAGGAGACGGGGAACGAGTCGAGGACGACGACCAGACCGACCTCGGCTCCGTCCGCCTGGAGCCGGGTCGCCACCGCCTGGGCGACCAGGCCGCCGAAGGACCAGCCCAGCAGGTGGTAGGGGCCCTCGGGCTGGGCGGCGCGGATCCGCTCGGTGAAATGCTCGGCGATCTCCTCGATGCTGCCGGGCCGGTGGCCGGGCGCGGAGAACGCCCTGGCCTGCACGCCGTACACCGGCACGGATGCGGGCAGGTGGCGCAGCAGTCCCGCGTACCGCCAGCTCAGGCCGCCACCGGCGTGGAAGCAGAACAGGGCGGGCCCGCTTCCCCTGGCGCGCAGCGGCAGCAGCACGTCCAGTCCGTTGTGCGCGTCGGGTCCGGCGCCGCCCGTCAATCGCTCGGCCAGCCCGCGCACGGTGGGCGAGGTGAACAGCGCCTGGATGCTCAGCTCGCAGCCGAGCGCCGAGCGGATGCGGCTGACGAGGGAGGCGGCGAGCAGCGAGTTGCCGCCGAGCAGGAAGAAGTCGTCGTCGATACCGAGGCCGGGCACGCCGAGGGCGTCCGCGAACAGCTCGCACAGCACCGTCTCCTGGGGGCTGCGCGGGCCGCCGGCCGAGGTGGTGCGCTGTTGCTCCGGCGCGGGCAGGGCCTTGCGGTCCAGCTTGGTGTGCGAGGTCAGCGGCAGGGCGTCGAGGACGACCAGCGCGGAAGGCACCATGAACTCCGGCAGTTTCTCCGCCAGGTGGGCCTGGAGCGCGTTCAGATCGGGTGCGGGGGCGCCGGCGTCGGGCACCACGTAGCCGACGAGGCGCTTGTCACCGGGGCGGTCCTCGCGGACCAGGGCGACGGCCTGGCCGATGCCGGGGTAGGCGCTGAGCGCCACCTCGACCTCCCGCAGCTCGACCCGGAAGCCGCGCAGCTTGACCTGCTCGTCGGTCCGGCCGACGAACTCCATCAGCCCGTCGGCGCGCCGGCGGACCAGGTCCCCGGTGCGGTACATCCGGGTGCCGGGCTCGCCGTAGGGGTCGGCGACGAACCGCTCGGCGGTCATGCCCGGATTGTTCTCGTAGCCTCGGGCCACTCCGGACCCGGCGAGGTACAACTCACCGACCACGCCGACCGGCTGGGGCCGCAGCCCGGGGCTGAGGACGTAGGCCCGGGTGCCGTCGATGGCCGCGCCGATGGGCACGCTCTCCGGCACCTCGTCACCGGGGCGCATGGAGTGCCGGGTGGAGAACACGGTGGTCTCCGTGGGGCCGTAGCCGGCGGTGACCACGGTGTCCGTGCCGGCGCAGGCGTCCAGCGCCCTGCGGACCGCGTAGGCCGGGACCACGTCGCCGCCGGTGCGGACCTCGGCGAGGCCGCGGAAGCACTCGGGGTGGGTCTCGGCGAGCAGCCGGAACAGGCCACCGGAGGCCCACAGCCCGGTGATGCCCTCCTCCACGACGAGCGCCGCGATGGCCTCCAGGTCCACCTTGCCGGGCGGGGCGATGACCACCTCACCGTGATTCAGCAGCGGCATCCACCATTCGAGGGTGGACACGTCCCAGGCGTGCGGGGAGTGGAACAGCACGCGCTGCGTCGCGTCCAGGCGCCACCAGTGGTCGGCGGCGAGTTCGACGACGGCGCGGTGGCTGACCGCGACCCCCTTGGGGGTGCCGGTGGAACCGGAGGTATAGATGACGTAGGCGAGTTGGTCGGGCAGCACGGTGACGTCCGGCTCGGTGCCCGGCTGGCCGGGGATGCCGGGGTCGGTGTCGGCGGCGACCACCGTGACCCGCCCGGCGAGCCGGTCCGTCCAGTGGCCGGCCCGCCCGCTGTCGGTCAGCAGGACCGGGGAGCGGGTCTCGTCGAGCAGCAGCCGTACCCGCTCGTCGGGGTAGGTGGGCTCCAGCGGGACGTACACGGCGCTCGTCTTGAGCACGGCCAGCACGCTGACGATCAGGTCGACCGAACGGTCGAGCAGCACTCCGACCCGGGTCTCGGGACGCACCCCCAGCTCGATGAGCCGGCGGGCCGTCCGGTTGGCGCGCTCGTCGAGCTGGCGGTAGGTCAGGCGGGTGTCGCCGAGCCGGACGGCGATGTCGTCGGGGCCCTGGGCGAGTGCCTGCGCGAAACGGCGGGTCATGGTCGGCGGGTCGGCGGGGACGTCGAGCGGGCCGCCGTTCCAGCCCTCGATCAGCTGCCTGCGCTCGTCCGCGGAGGCGATGTCCACGGTGGCGATCGGCTGCCGCGGCGCGGCGGTGATGCCCTCCAGGACGTGGACGAGCCGGTCCAGCAGCGTCTCCACCGTGCGGGTGTCGAACAGTTCGGGCCGGTGGTCGAGGCGCAGCCGGAGGCGGCCGTCGCCCAGGGATGCGATCAGGGCCAGCGGGTAGTGGGCGGCGGCGCGTCCCTCCACGGCCGTGGCGCGCAAGGCGCCCTGGCGTCCGCTGCCGGAGGCCGTCGGGAAGTTCTCGTAGACGACGAGGGTGTCGAAGAGGTCTCCGCCGGCTCCGGTCAGCCGCTGGATGTCGGCGAGTCCGACGTGGTGGTGCGCGGAGAGCGCGGACTGTTCGTCCTGCAGCCTGGTGAGCAGCGTCCCCCAGTCCTCGGCCGGGTCCAGGCGTACCCGGACCGGCAGGGTGTTGATGAACAGACCGACGATGGACTCGATACCGGGCAGCTCCGGGGGGCGGCCGGAGACGGTGGCGCCGAACACCACGTCGTCGCGGCCGAGCAGCCGGCCGAGCAGCACCGCCCAGGCCCCCTGGAGCACCGTGTTGAGGGTGACCGCGTTCTCCGCCGCGTAGGCCTGGAGCGCCGCGGTGGTCCCGGTGGGCAGTGCCCGGCCCACCTCCTGAGGCATGCGCGTGGGGGCCCCGGATGCGGCGGGGGCCAGCAGGGACGGCTCGCTCAGCCCGTCGAGCGCGCGGCGCCAGGCCTCCTCGGTGGCCGCCCGGTCCTGCCCGGCCAGCCACACGAAGTAGTCGCGGTAGGGCACGACCGGCGGCAGGGCGGCCTGTTCACCGTGGTAGAGGGCGACCAGGTCGCGCAGGAACAGCGGCATGGACCAGCCGTCGAGCACGATGTGGTGCTTGAGGATGACCAGCCGGTGCCGCTCCTCGGCCAGCCGGATCAGCAGGAACCGCACCAGCGGGGCCGTGGCCAGGTCGAAGCGGCGGTCGCGGGCCGCGTCGGTGAGCCGGGTCAGCTCGGCCTCCCGGGCCGCCTCGTCGAGGCCGGTCAGGTCGGCCTCCTCGAACGGCAGCTCCGCGTGGCGTGTGATGACCTGGACGGGGCTGCCGTCGACCCGGTGGTGGAAGCGGGCCCGCAGGTTGGGATGGCGTTCCAGCAGTGCCTGTCCAGCGGTGCGCAGCGCCATGGCGTCCAGCGGCCCTTCCAGGTCGACGCTGAGCTGCATCGCGTACACGTCGGGCCCGGAATCGGCGTAGAGGGTGTGGAAGAGCAGGCCCTCCTGGAGCGGGGACAGCGGCAGTACGTCCTCGACACCGCCCGGTGCGGCCTCCAGGGCGTCGATCTCGGGCTGGGTGAGGGAGACCAGCGGCAGGTCGGACGGGGTGAGACCGCCGGCGTCCGGGCGTTCGGCCGCCGCGGCCAGCTCGCCCAGGGCCCGGAACCAGTCGTCGGCGAGCTGCCGGACCTGGTCCTCGGTGAACAGGGCACCGGGCCACGAGAACGTGACGTCCAGTCGGGGCCCTTCGGCGGTCTCGCGGGTGACGGCGCTGATCTCCAGCGGGTGCGCGAACGGCAGCCCGGCGTCGGACGGCACGACCCGGGTGTCCATCCGCGGTTCCCCGGACCAGCCGGCGCCGCCCGGGGTGCCTTCGCCGAGGGTCGTGGCGTTGACGCGGCCCAGGTAGTTGAAGCCGATCTGGGGGGCGGGGCGGGCGGCGAGCAGGCCGGCCGTGTCCGGGTTGAGGTAGCGCAGCAACCCGTAACCGAGGCCGTTGTCGGGCACGGCACGGATCTGCTCCTTGATCCGCTTCAGCGCGGCGGCCGGGCCGTGCTGCCGGACCCGTTCGCCGGTGCCGGGATCGAGGCGCAGCGGGTGGATGGCGGTGAACCAGCCGACCGTGCGCGACAGGTCGGCGTCGTCGGCGATGTCCTCACGGCCGTGGGTTTCGACGTCGACGAGGACCGAGGATCCGCCGCCCCAGCCGTTGCGCTCCCGCCAGCGGGCCGCGGCGAGGGCGAATCCGGTGAGCAGCACGTCGTCGATCCGGGCCTGGAAGCGGTCCGGTACGGCCGTGAGCAGGGCGCTGGTGGTCGCCGCGGGCAGCCGGACCGCGAGGTGCTCCGCGGTGGCGCGGGTGTCGCGGGCGGCCCGGAGGGCGTCGGCCCCGATCCGGGGGTCGGGCTCCTCCAGGATGCCGGTCCACAGGTCGAGTTCGGCGGCCCGCTCGGGGGTCTGGGCCTCGGCCAGCAGCAACTGGGCCCAGCGCCGCGGGGAGGTCCCGACCGGGGCCAGACTCGGGACCTGCCCGGCGGCCGTGGCCTGCCAGGCGGCGACCAGGTCGGGCACCAGGATCCGCCAGGACACACCGTCGACGGCCAGGTGGTGGACGACCAGGAGCAGCCAGCCCGTCCGGTCCGTGCCGCCGTCGAACCAGACGGCCTCGAACAGCACGCCGTTCTCGGGGTCCAGGCGGCGGCGGGCGGCCTCGCCCTGTTCGGTGACCAGGGCGGTCAGTGCGGGGTCGGCCGGGTCGTCGGGAAGGGCGCTCACATCGACGCGGGTGATGCGGTCGGCGGCGGGCACATCACCGGCCGGACGGACGGTGAGTCCCCAGGTGACGGAGGCCGCGGAACCCGACAGGCGCATGCGCAGCGCGTCGTGGTGGTCGACGACCGACTGCAGCGCGCCGGTGAGGGCCTCGTGGCCGAGGCTCGGGACCCGCAGCAGCACCGACTGGTTCAGTCCGGCGATGGGGCCGCGCCGCTGCGCCAGCCAGCGCACGACCGGGGTCGCCGGCACGGGGCCGACACCGTCGTCGGCGGGGGCGGTACGGCCGGGGCGGGTCTCGGCGGCCGCTGCGGCGAGTTCGGCGACGCTCTGGTGGCGGAACATGTCGCGCGGGGAGACGGCGAGGCCGCCCTCGCGGGCCCGGCTGGCGACCTGGAGGGCGGTGATGCTGTCACCGCCCAGCGCGAAGAAGTTGTCCCGCGTGCCCACACGGGGCAGGCCCAGTACCTCTGCCACGATCCGGCACAGCAGTTCCTCGCGGGCGGTGCGCGGGGCGTTGTCGGTGCCGGCGGGCCCGGCGGAGGCGGCCGGAGCGGGCAGCGCCGCCCGGTCGATCTTGCCGTTGACGGTCAACGGGAGCCGGTCGAGGACGACGAGCGCCGACGGCACCATGTACTCGGGCAGCGCCTCGGCGAGCCCGGCTCGTACGGCGGTGGTGTCCAGGCCGGCGCCGGGGGCCGCGGCGAGGTAGCCGACCAGGCGCGGGCGGCCGGGCTCGTCCTCGCGGACCGCGGCCACCGCCTGCCCCACACCGGGGCAGGCGGCGAGGGCCGCCTCCACCTCGCCGAGTTCGACGCGCAGGCCCCTGATCTTGACCTGGCCGTCGGCGCGGCCGACGAATTCCAGCGCTCCGTCGGCGCGGCGCCGCACCACATCGCCCGTGCGGTACATCCGGGTGCCCGCAGGGCCGAACGGATCCGCGACGAACCGCTCGCCGGTCAGCGCGGGCCGGCCGAGGTAGCCGCGGGCCACACCGGCCCCCGCCACGTACAGCTCGCCCGGTTCGCCGTCGGCCACCGGCGTGAGGCGGTCGTCGAGGACGTGGACGCGCAGGTTGGGCAGCGGTCCGCCGATCGGCGGAATGCCGGGCCGGGCCGGGAGCGGACCGGCCATGGTGCAGGACACGGTGGTCTCGGTCGGGCCGTAGCAGTTGAACATCCGGCGGCCGGTGGCCCACCGGGCGACCAGGCCCTCCGGCGGGGCCTCCCCGGCGATCACCAGGGTGCGGACCGAGGGCAGGGCGTCCTCGGGCAGCCGCGCCAGCACGGCGGGGGGCAGGGTGGCGTGGGTGACGCCCTGGGCGCGGATCAGCTCGGGCAGTTCGGCGACCTGGTCGAGCATGTCGGCCGGCCCCAGCACCAGGCACGCGCCGCAGGCCAGGGGAGTGCAGATCTCCGAGAGCGCGGCGTCGAAGCTGAGCGAGGCGAACTGGAGCACCCGGCTGCCGGGGCCCATGGCGTACGGCTCGATCCGGGCTCGGACCAGGTTGGGAACGCCCCGGTGCTCGACCACGACGCCCTTGGGCCGGCCGGTGGAGCCGGAGGTGTAGATGACGTAGGCGGGCGTGCGCGCCGTGAGTGGTGCGGTGCGGTCGGCGTGCGTGAGGTCGTCGGCCGCGAGACCGGCCAGCGTGGCCCGGGTGGCGGGCTCGTCGAGGACGATCCGGGTCGCTGCCGGCGCGGTCGGAAGCCGGTCCTGGACGGCGGTGGTGGTCAGTGCCAGAGCCGGTGCCGCGTCGTCGAGCATGTACGCGATCCGGTCGGCGGGGTACTCGCTGTCGAGCGGCAGGTAGGCGGCGCCGGACTTCAGTACGGCCAGGACCGCGACGACCATGTCGGGCGAGCGCGGCACCATGAGTGCCACGATCCGCTCGGGTCCGGCCCCCTGCCGGACCAGCAGCCGGGCGAGCCGGTTGGCGCGCTCGTTCAGCTCGGCGTACGTCAACGTGCCGCCCACGCCGGACACGGCGGGCGCGTCGGGCGTGCGGGCCGCCTGTTCCTCGATCATCCGGGGTATCAGGCCGCCAGGGCCCGCTGCCGGGCCGCCGTAGGGTGCAGTCTCCAAGTCCTTCTCCAGCGTGGGGATGTCGAGGTCGCCGAGGGCCCGGTGCGGGGCGGCGGCCACCTCCTTGAGCAGTCGGGTGAAGCGCGCCGTCATCGCCTGTGCCGTCGGGCGGTCGAAGAGGTCGGTCGCGTAGGCGAGCGTTCCGGTGAGGCCGGCCGGCTCGCCGTCGGGTCCCCTGTGTTCCGTGACGCGCAGGGACAGGTCGAACTTGGCGGTGCCGTGCTCCCCGGTGTCCGGGCGGGCGACGCCGCCGGCGGTGAGACCGTCCAGGGTGGCGCCGTCGCGCTGGAAGGCGTCCAGTACGAGCATCACCTGGAACAGCGGGTGCCGGGCCAGGGAGCGTTCGACGCCCAGCTGCCGCACCAGTTGTTCGAACGGCAGGTCCTGGTGGGCGTAGGCCGCCAGGTCGGTCTCCCGCACCCGGTCCAGCAGTTCGCGGAAGGTCGGGTCGCCGCTGGTGTCGGTGCGCAGCACCAGGGTGTTCACGAAGAACCCGACCAGATCGTCGGCGGCCGCGTCGGTGCGTCCGGCCACCGGGGTGCCGACCGGGATGTCGGTGCCGGCACCGCACCGGGTGAGGAGTGCGGCGAGCGCGGCCTGGAGCACCATGAAGAGGGTGACCCGGCCGGACCTGGCCAGGGCGAGCAGTTCCTGGTGCAGTGGGCCGTCCACCTCGAAGGGGACGAGTGAGCCGCGGTGGCTCGCCTCGGCCGGGCGGGTTCGGGCGGCGGGCAGCTCCAGCGCGTCGGGCAGACCGGCGAGGGCGTCCTTCCAGTAGGCGGCCTGCCGGGCCGCCTCGCTGTGCGGGTCGCGCACGTCACCGAGCAGGTCACGCTGCCACAGGGCGTAGTCGGCGTACTGCACGGGCAGCGGCGCCCACTGCGGGGCGGAGCCGGAGCGGCGGGCGGCGTAGGCCTCGGCGAGGTCGCGGGCCAGCGGGCGCATCGACCAGGCGTCGCCGGCGATGTGGTGCAGCACCAGCACCAGCACGTGGTCGTCCGGGCCGAGCGCCAGCAGCGTCGCCCGCAGCGGGAGTTCGGCGTCGAGCCGGAACTCGTGCCGCACGGCGGCCGCCACCGCACCGTCCAGCGCGGATTCGGAGACGGTCACCACCCGCAGGTCCGGGCATGCCTCGGCGGGGTCCAGGACGCGCTGGTGCGGCAGGCCGCCCCGCTCGGTGTAGAGCGTGCGCAGCACCTCGTGGCGGGCCACCACGTCGGCCAGGGCGGCCCGCAGCGCTTCCGCGTCGAGTGTGCCCCGCAGCCGGGTGGCGAGCGGCAGGTTGTACAGCGCGCCGGCCTCCTCGATGGCGTTGACCATCCACAGGCGGTGCTGGGCGAAGGAGAGCGGCACGGCCGCCGGCCGCTCCCGGCGGACCAGGGCGGGCCGGGCGGCCGCGGCCGTGTCGGCGTACCGGGCCAGGCCGGCCACGGTGGGCGCCTCGAACAGGGCCCGGACCGGCACCTCCACACCGAGGACCGTGCGGATCCGGGAGACCAGGCGGGTCGCCAGCAGCGAGTGCCCGCCCAGCTCGAAGAAGTCCTCGTCGATGCCCACCCGGTCGAGGCCGAGGATCTCGGCGAACAGCCCGCACAGGATCTCCTCCTGCGCGCTGCGCGGCTCGCGCACCTCCCGCGCGCCCAGGTCCGGAACGGGCAGCGCCCTGCGATCGGTCTTGCCGTTCGGAGTCAGCGGAACGGCGTCCAGCGCCACGACCGCCGACGGCACCATGTACTCCGGCAGTGCCGAGGCCAGCGCGGCGCGGACGGCGGCCGGGTCCTCGGTGCCGACCACGTAGCCGATCAGCCTGGGTACCCCGTCGGGTCCGGGCAGCACCGCGGCGACGGCCGCGGACACCCCCGGGCGGGACCGCAAGTAGGCCTCGACCTCGCCGAGTTCGATGCGGTGGCCGCGGATCTTCACCTGGTCGTCGGCCCGGCCCACGAACAGCAGCCGGCCGTCCGCCGACCACCGCACGACGTCACCCGTGCGGTACATCCGGGTGCCCGGGCCACCGTACGGATCCGCCACGAACCTGCCCGCGGTCAGGCCGGCCCGGCCCAGATAGCCGCGCGCCACCCCGTCACCGGCGACGTACAACTCCCCGGCGACACCGGGCGGCACCGGCCGCAGGCCGGCGTCCAGGACGTACACCCGCGTGTTCGCCAGCGGACGGCCGATCGACACCTCGGGACCCGTCACCGCGGCCGACGTCGACCAGATCGTCGTCTCCGTCGGCCCGTACAGGTTCACCACCGACGCCGCCGACACGGCCAGGTCCTGTGCCAGGGCCGGGTCCAGGGCCTCGCCGCCGACCAGCACCCGCAGGCCCGCGACGGCCTGCGGCGCCTGCTCCAGCAGCGCCCGCCACAGGCTCGGCGTCGCCTGCATCACCGTCACGGCCTCGGACCGTGCCAGCTCGGCCAGTGCCCGCGGGTCCCGCACCGTCTCGCGGGGCGCGAGCACCAGCGTCGCCCCCGCCGCCAGCGGACCGAACACCTCCAGCAACGCGATGTCGAACCCGAAGGTCGTCACCGCCAGCCACCGCTCCCCCGGTGCCGGGCCGGCGACCGGGCGCATGGCCCACAGGAAGTTGCGCAGGGCGCCGTGCGGCACCACCACGCCCTTCGGCCGTCCGGTGGAACCGGACGTGTACAGCACGTAGGCCGCGTCCTCGGGTGACAGCCCCACCGGGTGGACGGCGCCGGCGGACGGCCGTACGTTCTCGACGAGGACCACCTCGTGCTCCGGCGGCACCACGGACGCCGTCTCCCGCGCGGCCAGCACCACCGCCGGTGCGGCGTCGGTCAGGACGAACGCCACCCGTTCGGCCGGGAAACCGGGGTCCACCGGCAGGAACGCCGCACCGACCCGGCCCGCCGCGAGCATCGCGGCGACAGCGTCCGCGGACCGTGGCAGCACCAGCGCCACGACAGCGCCGCGCCCCACACCGCGTTGTGCCAGTGCGCCGGCCAACTCATCGACACGAGAGTCCAGTTCCGCATACGACCAGGAGGTGCCGGCGCACTTCACGGCGGGTGCGTCCGGTGTCGCGGCCACCTGTGCGGCGAACCACTGCGGCAGCAGGCCCGCCGGCACCGCCGTCCCGGAGTCGTTCCACTCCTCCAGCACCGTCCGGCGCTCCTCGGCCGAGAACAGGTCGAGGTCGCCGATGCGGCGGGCGGGGTCGCTCGCGACCTGGCGCAGCAGCCGCACCAGGCGGTCCGCGAGAGAGCGGGCGGTGGCGGGATCGAAGAGGGCGGTGGCGTACTCCAGGACGCCGTCGACCCCGGCCGGGTCTCCGGTCCCGGTGTGGCGTTCGCCGAGCCCGAACGAGAGGTCGTAGCGGGCCCACTTGGCGGTGCCGCGCTCCACCTCGGCGGTGAGGCCGGGCAGCTCCAGCGCCGTCCCGTTCGCGTGCTCCAGCGTGAGCATCACCTGGAACAGCGGGTGCCGGGCGAGGGAACGCGCCGGGTTCAGCTCCTCCACCAGCCGCTCGAACGGCAGGTCCTGGTGGGCGTAGGCCGCCAGGTCCGTCTCCCGCACCCGGTCCAGCAGTTCGCGGAAGGTCGGGTCGCCGCTGGTGTCGGTGCGCAGCACCAGGGTGTTGACGAAGAACCCGACGAGGTCGTCCAGGGCCTCGTCGGTGCGCCCGGCCACCGGAGTGCCCAGCGGGATGTCGGTGCCGCAGCCGAGCCGGCCGAGCAGCGCGGCGACACCGGCCTGGAGGACCATGAAGAGGCTGACGCCGTGGGCCCTGGCGAGCGCGACGAGCCGTTCGTGCAGGCCGGCGTCGAGGGTGAATCGTACGTCGGAGGCCGGGTGCGGTCCGTCCGCCGGGCGGTGCCGGTCGGCGGGGAGCGGCAGCTCCTCGGGGAGGCCCTCCAGGGTGTCGCGCCAGAAGGCGAGCTGGCGGGCCATCTCCCCCGCTCCGGCGGCGGCCTCGCCGAAGACCTCCCGCTGCCACAGCGCGTAGTCCGGGTAACCCACCGGCAGCGGCCTCCAGGTGGGCTCGGTGCCCGCGGCGCGGGCCGCGTAGGCGGTGCCGAGGTCCGCGGCGAACGGCCGCCACGACCACGCGTCGCTGGCGATGTGGTGCATCACCAGCACCAGCAGGTGCGTCTCGGACCCGAGGGTGAGGAGAGCGGCGCGCAGCGGGGGTTCGGCCGTCAGGTCGAAGCCGCGGCCGGTCAGTTCGGCGAGCAGACCCGGCACGTCCGCCTCGGTCGCCCGCCGCACGGGCAGATCGGGGTGGCCGGTGCCGCGGAGCACGCGCTGCACCGGCTCCCCGTCCACGGCGGGGAAGACCGTGCGCAGCGGCTCGTGACGTGCGGCGACGTCACGCAGGGCGCCGCGCAGCGCGTCGTGGTCCAGCGGACCGGTCAGCCGGAGCACGGCCGGCACGTTGTAGAGCGGGCTGTGCGGATCCATCCGGTTGAGGAACCACAGCCTGCGCTGGGCGTAGGACACCGGGACGTGCTCCGGGCGCGGGCCGGCCCCGAGCGCGGGCCGGGCGTGCTCGGCGTCGCGCAGCAGGCCGGCCAGTCCGGCGGGCGTGGGCCGCTCGAACAGGGTGCGCAGCGGCAGTTCGACACCGAGGACGGTCCGCACCCGGTTGACGAGGCGGGTGGCCAGCAGCGAATGGCCGCCCAGGTGGAAGAAGTTGTCCTCCGCTCCCACCCGGGCGGTGCCCAAGATCTCGGCGAACAGAGCGCACAGCACCTCCTCCTCCGGAGTACGCGGCGCGCGCCCGGTGGGAACGTGTGCGGTGTCGGGGGCAGGCAGCGCGGCACGGTCGGTCTTGCCGTTGGCGGTCAGCGGCAGCGCGTCGAGGACGACGACGTCGCCCGGCACCAGGTAGGGCGCGAGGGTCCCGGCGAGGTGCGTGCGGACGGTCTCGGCGTCGAGCCCGGCTCCCGGGCCGTCCCCGGCGAGGCCGTGCGGGACGACGTAGGCGGCCAGGCGCACGTCTCCGGGCCGGTCCTCGCGCAGGGCCGCGGCGGCGGACGCCACACCGGGCACCCGCAGCAGCGCCGCCTCGACCTCGCCCAGTTCGACGCGGTGGCCGCGGATCTTGACCTGGCCGTCGGCACGGCCGACGAACTCCAGTTCGCCGTCGGCGTTCCAGCGGACCCGGTCGCCGGTGCGGTACATCCGCGAGCCGGCCGGACCATGGGGATCGGCGACGAACCGCTCGGCGGTCAGGGCGGGCCGGTTGGCGTAGCCGCGGGCCAGGCCGTGTCCGGCGATGTACAGCTCCCCGACGGTGCCGTCGGGGACCGGCCGCAGCCGGGCGTCCAGAACGTAGACGCGGGTGTTCCACATCGGGCGGCCCAGGGGCACCGGACCGGGGGCGACAGGACCGTCGTGGGTGAGGCGGTGGTCGAGGCAGCCGACGGTGGTCTCCGTCGGGCCGTAGTGGTTGATCAGCGCCAGGTCGGGACGGCCGGCGCGGCGGCCGGCGAGCTGCTCGCCGCGCAGGGCCTCGCCGCCGGTCATCAGCTCGGCCTGCGGGGCCAGGACGTCCGGCATGAGGTCGAGCAGCGGCAGGTGGCTCGGGGTGACCTTCAGGAAGGTCAGGCCGCCGGGCACGTCGAGCCGCTCGTCCAGGTCGCCGACGTGCAGGCAGCCGCCGGCCAGCAGCGTGCCGTACAGCGTGGTCAGGCCGAGGTCGAAGGAGAGGGACGAGTGCAGCAGCGTGCGTCCGGCCAGGCCGGGATAGGTCCGGGCGGCGCGGGCCGCGTAGTCGGCGAGGGCGCGCTGTGGGACGACGACGCCCTTGGGGGCGCCGGTGGAGCCGGAGGTGTAGATGACGTAGGCCGCCTGGTCGGGGGAGGGAGGGCCGACCCGGTCCGGTGCCTGGGAGGACATGCGGCGCAGTGCCGTGCGGACCTCCTCGTCGTCGAGGACCAGGAGGCGCTCGGGTCCGTCGGCCAGGCCGGGCACGCGGGCCAGGGTGTCCTCGGTGGTCAGCAGGACGGCGGCGGCCGCGTCCTCGCGGATGAAGTCGAGCCGGCTGCCGGGCTGTTCGGTGTCCAGGGGGAGGTAGGCGGCGCCCGCCTTGCCGGCCGCCAGCATGGCGACGACAGCGGTGGCCGAGCGCGGCAGTGCGAGCGCGACCAGGTCCTCGGGGCCGACGCCGCGGGTGGTGAGCAGCCGGGCCAGCCGGTTGCTGCGGGCGTCCAGCTGGGCGTAGGTGAGCACCTCGGCGCCGTCCGCGACCGCCGGGGCCTCGGGGGTGCGGGCGGCCTGCCGGGCGAACAGGCGCGGCAGCGTGCTCTCGGGCAGGGCGCGCGCGGTGTCGTTGCGGGTGTGCAGCAGATCGTCGCTCTCCTCGGCGGAGAGGATCTCCAGGTCGCCGATGGAACGGTCGGGCTCGGCGACGGCACCGCGCAGCAGTCGTACGAACCGGGTGACCAGACGCTCGACGGTGGGCCGGTCGTACAGGTCGGTGGCGAACAGGGCCTGGGCGCGCACCCCGCCGGGTGTGCCGTCCCCGGCCCGCGTCTCACCGAGCCGGAGGGCCAGGTCGAAGCGGGCCGCGTCGTCGTCGCGCCGGAGAACCTCGGTGGTCAGTCCCGGCAGGGCGGGCACGGGCGGTGCGGTGTTCTGCAGCGACAGCGACACCTGGAACAGCGGGTGGCGGGCGAGGGACCGTTCGGGATTGAGCTCCTCCACGATCCGCTCGAAGGGCAGCTCCTGGTGGGCGTAGGCGGCCAGGTCGGTCTCGCGTACCCGGGCCAGCAGCTGCCGGAACGTGGGGGCGCCGGACGTGTCGGTGCGCAGCACCAGCTCGTTGATGAAGACGCCCACGAGGTCGTCGGCGGCGTCGTCCGTGCGTCCGGCCACCGGGGTGCCGAGCGGGATGTCGGTGCCGGCCCCGAGCCGGGTCAGCAGCGCGGCGAGCGCGGCCTGGAACACCATGAAGAGGCTGACGCCGCTCTGCCCGGCCAGCGTCAGCAGCCGGCGGTGCAGCTGGGCGTCGAGTTCGAAGGGAACCTGGTCGCCGCGGTGGCCGGCCACGGCCGGGCGGGGGCGGTCGGCGGGCAGCGGCAGTTCCTCGGGCAGGCCGGCCAGTGTGTCCTTCCAGTAGGACAGCTGGCGTGCGGCCAGGCTGTCGGGGTCGGACTCGTCGCCGAACAGGTCGCGCTGCCACAGGGCGTAGTCGGCGTACTGCACGGGCAGCGGCGCCCACTGCGGGGCGGAGCCGGTACGGCGGGCGGCGTAGGCACCCGTCAGGTCGCGGACCAGGGGGCGCATCGACCAGGCGTCGCCGGCGATGTGGTGCAGCACCAGTACCAGCACGTGGTCGTCCGGGCCGAGCGCCAGCAGCGTCGCCCTCAGCGGGATGCGGGCCGTCAGGTCGAAGCCCTGCCGGGTGGCCTCGGCGACATCGCGGGCCAGGTCGTTCTCGGCGCCGCGGCCGGTGCGCAGCACCTGGGCGGCCGCCTCGGCGGGGTCGAGGACGTGCTGGTACGGCTGTCCGCCGTGTTCGGGGAAGACCGTCCGCAAGGACTCGTGCCGGTCCAGTACGTCGGCCAGTGCCGAGCGCAGCGCGTCCGCGTCGAGTTCGCCGCGCAGCCGCAGAGCCATCGACATGTTGTAGTGGGAGGCCTCCGGATCCATCCGGTTGACGAACCACAGGCGGTGCTGGGCGAAGGAGAGCGGCACGGCCGCCGGCCGCTCCCGGCGGACCAGGGCGGGCCGGGCGGCCGCGGCCGTGTCGGCGTACCGGGCCAGGCCGGCCACGGTGGGCGCCTCGAACAGGGCCCGGACCGGCACCTCCACACCGAGGACCGTGCGGATCCGGGAGACCAGGCGGGTCGCCAGCAGCGAGTGCCCGCCCAGCTCGAAGAAGTCCTCGTCGATGCCCACCCGGTCGAGGCCGAGGATCTCGGCGAACAGCCCGCACAGGATCTCCTCCTGCGCGCTGCGCGGCTCGCGCACCTCCCGCGCGCCCAGGTCCGGAACGGGCAGCGCCCTGCGATCGGTCTTGCCGTTCGGAGTCAGCGGAACGGCGTCCAGCGCCACGACCGCCGACGGCACCATGTACTCCGGCAGCAGCCCCGCCACGTGGCGGCGCACCGCCGTGACGTCGAGGCCGGGCCGCGGCCCGGCCGGCACCACATAGCCGACCAGCCGCTTGTCACCGGGCGTGTCCTCGCGGACCACCGCCACCGCGCGGGCCACGCCGTCCGCACCGGCCAGCGCCTGCTCGACCTCGCCGAGTTCGATGCGGTGGCCGCGGATCTTCACCTGGTCGTCGGCCCGGCCCACGAACAGCAGCCGGCCGTCCGCCGACCACTGGACCACGTCACCCGTGCGGTACATGCGCGAGCCGGGTCCGCCGAACGGGTCGGCCGTGAACCGGCCCGCCGTGAGCCCGGCACGGCCGAGGTAGCCGCGGGCCACGCCGTCGCCGGCGATGTACAGCTCCCCCGGCACACCGGGCGGCACCGGCCGCAGGCGGCCGTCGAGGACGTACACCCGCGTGTTGGCCAACGGGCGGCCGATCGTCACCTCGGGTCCCGTGACCGCGGCCGACGTCGACCAGATCGTCGTCTCCGTCGGCCCGTACAGGTTCAGCACCGAGTCCGCCCCGGCCGCCAGCCGTCCGGCCAGTGAGACGTCCAGGGCCTCACCGCCGACGAGTACGCGCAGGCCGTCGACGGCCTGCGGCACCTGCTCCAGCAGCGCCCGCCACAGGCTCGGCGTCGCCTGCACCACCGACACGTCCTCGCTACGGATCAGTGCGCCGAGGACGGCCGGATCGCGTACGTCGTCCCCGGAGGCCAGGACCACCGTCGCACCGGAGACGAGCGGCAGGAACACCTCCAGCAGCGCGATGTCGAACCCGAAGGTCGTCACCGCCAGCCAGCGGTCCCCCGGTGACAGCGGGACGTGGGACGCCATCGCGCCCAGGAAGTTGCGCAGCGCGCCGTGCGGGACCACCACACCCTTCGGGCGCCCGGTCGAACCGGATGTATAGAGCACATACGCCGCATCGTCGGCCGAGACCTCCACCATCGGGACCGGCCCCCGGGCCGGCTCCCCGCCCTCCGCGTCCTCCGCGTCCTCCACCAGCATCACCGCACACTCCGGCGGCACCGCCGACGCCGTCTCGCGGGCCGCCAGCACCACCGTGGGCGCCGCGTCCCCGAGCACGAACGCCACCCGCTCCGCCGGGAAACCGGCGTCCACCGGCAGGAACGCGGCTCCGGTGCGGACGACGGCGAGCATCGCCGCCACCGCGTCCACCGACCGTGGCAGCACGAGCGCCACCACCGAGCCCCGGCCCACGCCGCGCCGCAGCAGCTCGGCGGCCAGCGCCTGCACGCGGGCGTCCAGCCGGGCATAGGTGAGGGAGACTCCGCCGCAGGCCACGGCCGGGGCGTCCGGGGTCGTGGCCGCCTGTCGCGCGAACCGCTCCGGCAGCAGTGCCGGGGGCAGGGTGGTGGCGGTCGCGTTCCACTCCTCCAGGAGGACTTCGCGCTCCGCGGCGGAGAGGATCCCGGTGGCGGCGACGGGGCGGTCCGGGTTGAGGACGGCGGCGCGCAGAACCCGTACGAAGCGGTCCAGCAGCGCCTCGGCCGCCGGGCGGGCGACGAGGTCGGGACGGTGGTCGAGGCGGACGTGGAGGTCGTCGCCGCGCTGAGACACCACGAGGGTGAGGGGGTAGTGGGTGGCGTCGCGGCCCTTGGCGCCGACCAGGCGCAGCCCCGATGCGAGGGGGGCGGAGGTGGCCGGGTCGACGGGATAGTTCTCGACCAGGACGGCGGTGTCGAAGAGGTCGCCCGTGCCGGCCAGTCGCTGGACGGCCGACAGGCCCAGGTGCTGGTGGGCGCCGAGCGCGGACTGCTCGTCCTGTACCCGGGTCAGGGCCTCGGCCCAGGTCTCCCCGGCGTCGAGGCGGACGCGCACCGGGACCGTGTTGATGAACAGGCCGATCATGGTCTCGACACCGGGGATGTCGGCCGGACGGCCGGAGACCGTCGTACCGAAGACCACGTCGTCCCGGCCCGTCAGCCGGCCCAGCAGGGCGCCCCAGGTGGTCTGGACGACGGTGTTCAGCGTGACGGCGTGCTCGGCGGCGAGACGGGCCAGCCCCGTGCGGATCTCCGCGGGCAGGGACGTCTCGACGCGTTCCGGCAGCCGCGGTTCGCCGGCGGGTACGGCGCCGGGGCAGACGCGGGTGGGTTCGGTCAGGCCGTTCAGTGCGGCGCGCCAGGCCTGCTCGTCGGCCTCCCGGTCGCGGCGGCCGAGCCACTCCAGGTAGCGCCGATAGGGGGTGACGGGCGCGAGGGCCCCCTCGCCCCGGTCGTACGCGGTGAAGACCTCCCGCAGCAGGACGGGGACCGACCAGCCGTCCATCAGGATGTGGTGGTTGGTCAGGACGAGGCGGTGCAGGTCGTCGGCGCGGCGGACGAGCAGGCAGCGCAGCAGCGGGGGTGCGGCGAGGTCGAAGCGCTCGGCACGCTCCTCGTCGGCGAGCCGGACCAGTGCGGCGTCGGCCTCCTGCACGGGCAGACCGCCGAGGTCCGCCTCGCGCCAGGGCAGGCCGACGTGGCGCGGCACGAACTGGACGGGCTTGCCGGAGCGCACCGCCCGGAACCCGGCCCGCAGGTTGGGGTGCCGGCGCAGGACGGCTGTGACGGCCGCACGCAGCCGGGCGGCATCGAGGGGGCCGGCCAGGTCGACGGACAGCTGGACGGTGTAGGCGTCCTGGCCGGCGCCGTCGTCGTACAGGGAGTGGAACAGGAGTCCCTCTTGCAGAGGTGACAGCGGCAGCACCTCCTCGATGACCGAGGGGCCGCGTCCCTTCCGGGTGTTCGGCGTCGTCACTTCACTGCCTCCAGTCGGACTCAAGCTCGTCGATCTCGTCCTGGAGGAGGTCCACCAGGGACAGGTCGGATGGGGTGGCGGGAGCGGTGTCCGGGCCGGGTGCGGCCCCGGTCAGCGCGTCGAGCGCCTCCCACCACAGGTCGGTCAGGGCCGCGATCTCCGGCTCGTCGAACAGGGCCCCGGGCCAGGAGAAGGTGGCCGTCAGCCGCGGGCCGTCGGGGGCGTCGTGGACGATCGCGTTCAGTTCCAGGGCGTGCGCGAACGGCATGCCGGGATCGGTGGGCGCGACGGTCACCCGTTCCGGTGCCGCCCCCCAGGTGGTGGCACCGGCGCCGCCGGTGCGCACCCGGCCCAGGTAGTTGAAGGCGATCTGCGGGCTGTGTCCTGCGGTCAGCAGCGGCGCGGTTCTCGGGTTGAGGTGGCGCAGCAGGCCGTAGCCGATGCCCTTGCCGGGCAGGGCACGCACCTGCTCGCCGATCCGGGCGAGCGCACCGGCGAGGGCGTCGGGATCGGCGGTCTGGTGCCAGCGGATGCCGGGGTCGAGACGCAGGGGGTGCATGGCGGTGAACCAGCCGACGGTGCGGGACAGGTCCACGTCGGCGTCGTCGCCGTCGCGGCCGTGTCCCTCGCGGTGGATCAGTACGGGGCTGCCGCCGCCGGTGCCGCGACGGCGCCGCCACTCGGCGAGGGCCAGCGCGAAGCCGGTGAGCAGCGCCTCCTCGGCACCGGTGGCGAGCAGGGCCTCGGTTCGCTCGGGCGGCAGCTCGGCGGTGTGCCGGCGGGCGGTGCCCTTGGTGTGCTGGTCCGGGTCCAGCGGCTGTGCGGCCAGCCGCGGGTCGGGGGCGGCGGTGAGTCCCTCCCACAGGGCGAGCTGGGCCTCGACCGCCGCGGAGGTGGCCCGTTCGGCGAGCCGGTGCGCCCAGGTGCGCAGCGAGGTGCCCACCGGCTGCGGGGCGGTGTCGCGGCCGGCGGCGCGGTCGAGCCACGTCTCCATCAGGTCGGGGACCAGGATCCGCCATGACACCCCGTCGACGACGAGGTGATGGGCCATCAGCAGCAGGCGCCCGTCGTGTGCGTCACCGGCGTCGAACCAGACGACGCGGACCACGTCGCCCTTGTCGGGGTCCAGGGAGCGCCGGGCGTCCTCGGCGGTGTGCGTCAGGTGCGCCTCCAGGTCCGCCTCGGGCAGGTCGCGGATGTCGACGCGGAGCACGTGCCGGGTGGCGTCGGCGACCTCGGCGGCGGGGATCTCCAGCCGCCAGGGGCCGTCCGCGGTGCGGTCCAAGCGGGCGCGCAGCGCGTCGTGCCGCTCCAGCAGTGCCTGGACGGCCTCGGTCAGCGACCGCTCCGTCAGGCCCGCGGGGACCCGCAGCAGGACGGACTGGTTGAACCCCTCGACGGGGCCGCCCAGTTCACGCAGCCACTCCATGATCGGGGTGGCCGGTACCTGCCCGCTGCCGTCGTCGTCCCCGGCGGTGCGACCGCCCGCCGCGGCGGCCTGGGCGGCCGCCCCGGCCAGCGTGGCCACCGTCTGGCACTGGAAGACGTCGCGCGGGGTGAGATCGAGACCGGCCTGCCGGGCACGGCTGACGAGCTGGATGGAAACGATGCTGTCGCCGCCGAGCGCGAAGAAGTTGTCGTCGACGCTGACGTCGGGGACGCCGAGCAGGTCGGAGAAGAGCCCGCACAGCAGCCGTTCGCGTGCGTCGCTCGGTGCCCGGCCCCCGGTGGCGGACCGGTCCGGAGCGGGCAGGGCCCTGCGGTCGAGCTTGCCGGTGCCGGTCAGCGGCAGGGAGTCCAGCAGGACGAAGGCGGCGGGCACCATGTAGTCGGGCAGCAGGGCGGCCACGTGGGCCCGCAGTTCGGCCGGGGCGGGCCGGTCACCGGGGGTGGGCACCACGTAGGCGACGAGCCGGCGGTCGCCGGGGAGGTCCTCCCGAACGGTCACGACCGCCTGGGCGGTGCCCGGGAAGGCGGCGACGGCGTGCTCCACCTCCCGCGGTTCTATGCGGAAGCCGCGGATCTTGACCTGGTCGTCGGTGCGGCCGACGAACTCCAGCTCGCCGTCGGCGTTCCAGCGGACCCGGTCGCCGGTGCGGTACATCCGCGAGCCGGCCGGGCCGTGGGGATCGGCGACGAACCGCTCGGCGGTCAGGGCGGGCCGGTCGGTGTAGCCGCGGGCCAGTCCCTCGCCGGCGACGTGCAGTTCGCCGACGACGCCGTCCGGTACGGGCCGCAGCCGCTCGTCGAGGACGTAGACGCGGGTGTTGTCCAGCGGGCGGCCGATGGGCACGGTACCGCGGGCCAGATCGCGTTCGGTGAGGGTGTGGTGGACCACGCACAGCGTGGCCTCGGTGGGCCCGTAGCTGTTGGTGATCCGGGCGGCCGGGGCGTGGGTGAGGACCCTGCGGACGCTCGTCGCGGCCGGGGTGTCGCCGCCGACGCAGATGTCGCGCAGGTGCCGGAAGCTCTCCGCGTGGTGCTCGGCGAGCAGCCGGAACAGGCCTTCGCTGAACAGGCCGACCGTCACGCGGTGGGCGGTCATGGTGCGGGCCAGGGCCGCGAGGTCGGTGGCGTCCGCGTCGCACGCGACGATCCGGCCGCCGTTGAGCAGCGGGCCCCACAGCTCGTAGGTCGACGCGTCGAACGTGGTGGGTGAGTGGAACAGCACGCGGTCCTCGGGACCGTGGCCCCAGTACCGGTCCCGGGCCAACCCGGCCACCGAGCGGTGGGTGACCGCGACGCCCTTGGGCTCGCCGGTGGATCCGGAGGTGTACATGATGTAGGCGAGGGCGTCCGCACGGACGGCGGGCCGCTGCCGTGTCGCACCCTCCGCGTCCGTGTCGGCGCCCGCGCCGTCGGCGAGGTCTTCGACCAGGACGAGCGGTACGGCGCCCCCGGGGACCAGCGGCGCGGCGGCGCGGTCGGTGACGACGGCCACGGCCGCGGTGTCCGCCAGGATGCGCCGCAGCCGCACCTCGGGGCTGCGGGCGTCCAGTGGCACGTACACGGCCCCCGCCTTCGCCACGGCCACGGCGGCCACGACGTGGTCCGATCGGCGGCTCAGCAGCAGTGCCACCCTGTCCTCCGGAAGCACGCCGCGCGCGGCCAGTGCGCCGGCGAGCGCCTCGGCGCGTGCGTCGAGCTGTGCGTAGGTGAGCGTGAGGTCCTCGCTCTGCACGGCCGGGGCGTCGGGGGCGCCGGCGACCCGCTCGGCGAACAGCTCGGGGAGGGAGGCCTCCGGCCGGACGCAGTCGGTGTGGTTGCGCTCGGTGAGCAGTGTGTGCAGTTCTTCGCCGGCCAGCACGGGCAGGTCTCCGATGGCGCGGTCGGGCTCGGCCACGGCGGCGGTGAGCAGCCGGGTCAGCCGGGCCGCGAGCGTCTCGGCGGTGGCGGTGTCGAAGAGGTCCGTGGCGTACTCGATCTGCCCGGCGATGCCGTCCGGCCGGCCGTCCTCGGTGCGCCGCTCCCACAGGCTGACGGAGAGGTCGAACTTGGCCACGGGGGCCTCGGCGGACTCCACCCGCACCGGCAGTCCGTCCAGTTCGGCGCGGGGCCGGTCGCTGATCGCGTTGTGCAGCACCAGCATGACCTGGAACAGAGGGTGCCGGGCGAGCGAGCGCGCCGGGTTGATCTCCTCCACCAGGCGCTCGAACGGCAGGTCCTGGTGGGTGTAGGCGGCGAGGTCGGTCTCCCGGACCCGGGCCAGCAGCTCCCGGAAGGTCGGGTCGCCGCCGGTGTCGGTGCGCAGCACCAGGGTGTTGACGAAGAAACCGACCAGGTCGTCCAGGGCGTCGTCGGTGCGGCCCGCGATCGGGGTGCCGAGCGGGATGTCGGTGCCGGCGCCGAGCCGGGTCAGCAGCGCGGCGAGCGCGGCCTGCAGCACCATGAAGACGCTGACCCCGCTGCTCCTGGCCAGCTCCGCGAGCGCGGTGTGGGCCCCGGCGTCCAGGGCGAGGGGCACGTTCGCGCCGCGGTAGCCGGCCACCTCCGGGCGCGGCCGGTCCGTGGGCAGGTCCAGTTCCTCGGGCAGTCCGGTGAGCGTCTCGGTCCAGTAGGCCAGCTGGCGGGCCAGCGGGCTGTCCGGGTCGTGCGGGTCCCCCATGACCTCCTGCTGCCACAGCGCGTAGTCGGCGTACTGCACCGGCAGCGGACGCCAGTCGGGCGCGGCGCCCCGGACCCGGGCGGTGTAGGCGCGACCGAGGTCGCGCAGGAACGGACCGACCGACCAGCCGTCCGTGGCGATGTGGTGCATGACCAGCACGAGGACGGTCTCGCCGGTCTCGCCGGTCTCGCCGGTCAGCAGCCGGGCTCGCAGCGGTGGTTCGCGGACCAGATCGAAGCCGCGGGTGACGGTCTCGCGGACCGCCTCGGCCAGGCCGCCGGGCTGAATCTCGGTCTCCTCCAGCACGGGCGCGCCCTCGACCGGTCCGAGGACACGCTGCCAGGGCACTCCGTCCCGCTCGGGGAACACCGTGCGCAGGCTCTCGTGCCGGGTGACGAGATCGCGCAGCGCCTCCCGCAGCGCGGCCCGGTCGGGGGTACCGCCGATGCGCAGCACCAGCGGGACGTTGTAGGTGGCGTCCCCCGCGCCTTCCAGCCGGTTGAGGAACCACAGGCGGCGCTGGGCGTAGGAGAGGGTGACGCGCTCGGTGCGCGGGGCGGGCACCAGCGGCGGGCGGTCGTCCTGGACCGAGGCCAGGCGGGCGGCGATGCCCGCGACGGTGGGGGCGTCGAACAGCGCCTTGATGCCGAGACGGGCGCCCAAGGTGGTGGCGATACGGCTGAGCAGACGCATGGCGAGCAGCGAGTGGCCGCCCAGGGCGAAGAAGTCGTCGTCGATCCCTACTGGTCCGGTCCCCAGGATGTCGGCGAACAGGCCGCAGAGGATCTCCTCCTCCGGCGTGCGCGGGGCGCGGCTGACCGGGCCGGACGGGGCGGCCGGGTCCGGCAGCGCGGCGCGGTCGACCTTGCCGTTCGCCGTCATGGGCAGCCGGTCGAGGACCACCACGGCGGACGGCACCAGATGGGCGGGCAGCCGGGCGGCCGCGTGGGCGCGCAGCCGCTCGGCGTCGCCGTGGGCGGCCTCGGCGGCGACGTAGGCGACCAGCCGCCGGTCGCCCGGCTGGTCCTCACGGACCAGGCAGACGGCTTGGGACACCCCCGGCGCGGTCAGCAGGTGCGCCTCGACCTCGCCCGGTTCGATGCGATAGCCGCGCACCTTGACCTGGTGGTCGGCGCGGCCGACGTACTGCAGGACGCCGGCGCGGGTCCAGCGGACGCGGTCGCCGGTGCGGTACATCCGGGACCCGGCCGGGCCGAACGGGTCGGCCACGAACCGCTCACCGGTGAGCGCGGGCCGGCCGAGGTAACCGCGGGCCACGCCGGTGCCCGCGACGTACAGCTCGCCGGTGACGCCGTCCGGCACGGGGTGGAGACGTGTGTCCAGGACGTAGACCCGGGTGTTGGTCATGGGCCGGCCGAGCGGCACCGGTCCGGCCGGGAGCGCGGCGCCCGCCGGGACGCGGTGGTCCAGGCAGCCGACCGTCGTCTCGGTGGGGCCGTAATGGTTGACGACCTCGACACCGGCGTGGCGTTCGCGCCAGGCGGCGAGCTGCTCGGCGTGCAGGGCCTCGCCGCCGACCACCAGCTGGGCGGTGGGTGAGCAGGCCTCGTCCAGCTCCAGCAGGATCGGCAGGTGACTGGGTGTCACCTTGGCGAAGGTGACACCGCCCGGTACCCGCAGGTGCTCGTCCAGGTCGGCGACGTACAGGCAGCCACCGGCCAGCAGCGTGCCGTACAGGGTGGTCAGGCCCAGGTCGAAGGAGAGCGGCGAGTGCAGCAGGGTGCGGCCGGCCAGGCCCGGGTAGCGGCCCGCGCAGTACGTGGCGTACTCGGCGATGGCGCGCTGCTCGACCACCACGCCCTTGGGGGTGCCGGTGGAGCCCGAGGTGTAGATCACGTAGGCGGCGGCGTCCGGTGTGAGCGGGGCACCGCGCTCGGCGTCGGTGAGCGGGCCGGTGGACAGGTGGGCGAGTTCGGCCTCGGTGTCCGGGTCGTCCAGGACGACGGTGTCACCGGGCCGGTCGGCGAGGTGTGCGGCCGTCTCCAGGGTGTCCCGCAGGGTGAGCACCAGGGCGGGGCGGGCGTCGGCGAGGAGGGTGCCGACGCGTTCGCCGGGCTGGTCGGGGTCGAGCGGCAGGTAGGCGGCCCCGGCCTTGCCGGCCGCGAGCATCGCGACGACCGCCTCGGCCGAGCGCGGCAGCGCCAGCGCCACCGTGGCCCCGGCACCCGCTCCCCTCGCCAGCAGCAGCCGGGCCAGCCGGTTGGCACGCTCGTCGAGCTGCGCGTAGGTGAGTTCCCGCGCGCCGCAGACCACGGCCGGCGCGTCGGGCGAGGCGGCCGCACGCTGCTCGAAGAGCTGGGCGAGCGTGTGCCGGCAGACGTCCGCGGCGGTGTCGTTGCGCCGCCGCAGGACCGCGTCCCGCTCGGTGGCGGACAGCAGCTCCAGTTCCGCCAGGCGCCGGTGCGGCTCGGCCAGCGCGGCCTTCAGCAGGCGGACGAAGCGGGTGGTCAGGGAGGCGACGGTGGCGTGGTCGAACAGGTCGGCCGAGTAACCGGCCGCGGCGGTGATCCCGGCCGGCTCACCCTGCTCGCCGAACTGTTCGGCGACGCTGAGGAGCAGGTCGAACTTGGCCAGGTCGGGGTCCTGCTGGACGAACTCGGCGGTGAGGCCGGGCAGGTCGGCCACCGGACGCCCGAGGTTCTGCAGCACGAGCTTGGTCTGGAACAGCGGGTGCCGGCCGGCCGAGCGCGCCGGATTGAGCGCTTCCACCAGTCGTTCGAACGGCAGGTCCTGGTGGTCGAAGGCGTCGATGTCGGCGCGCCGGACCCGGGCGAGCAGTTCACGGAAGGTCGGGTCGCCGGAGGTGTCGGTGCGCAGCACCAGGGAGTTGACGAAGAACCCGACGAGATCGCGGAGGGCGTCGTCGTCCCGGCCGAAGACCGACCCGCCGATGACGATGTCCTCGCCCGCTCCGACCCGGGTGAGCAGCGCGGCGAGCGTGGCGTGCAGGACCATGAACGGCGTGACGCCGTGCTCGCGGGCCGTCCGCAGGACGTCCCGGTGGGTGGGGGCGTCGATCTCGAAGGGGACCAGGCCGCCGGCGTTGCCGCTCTCGCGCGGCCGGGGGCGGTCGGTGGGCAGCGCGAGTTCCTCCGGCAGGTCCGCCAGGGCGCTCCGCCAGTGGGCGAGCTGCCGGGACAGCACGCTGTCGGGGTCGTCCTCGCTGCCCAGCCGCTCGTGCAGCCGCAGCGCGTGGTCGGCGTACTGGACGGGCAGCGGAGCCCGGTCGGGGGTACGGCCGTCCAGCGCGGCACGGTAGGCGTCGGACAGGTCGCGCAGCAGCGGTGCGGTCGACCAGCCGTCGCTGGCGATGTGGTGCACGACGAGCACCAGAACGTGCTCCTCGCGGCTGCGTACCAGCAGGCCGGCGCGCAACGGCGGTTCCGTGGCCAGGTCGAAGCCGCGCCCGGTCAGGGAGGCGATCAGGGCCGTCTCGTCCCGGCCGGCGGCGTCGATCACGTCCAGGCGGGGGATTGCCTGCCGCGTCGGCAGGACGACCTGGTGCGGGGTGCCCTCGGCCTCGGGGAAGACGGTGCGCAGGGTTTCGTGCCGGTCCGTCAGGGCGGCGAGGGCCGCCTCCAGGGCACGCCGGTCGAGGCTGCCGGTGAGGCGGACGACCAGCGGGATGTTGTAGGAGGCGTCGGCGGGGTCGAGCCGGTTGATGAACCACAGGCCGCGCTGGGCGGGAGAGAGGGGCAGCACGTCGGGGCGGGGACGCGGGGCGAGGATCGCGCGCGCGGCCGGGCGCTGACCGAGTGCCGCCGCGAGGCCGGCGGGGGTGGGGTTGCGGAAGACGGTGGCGACGGTGACGTCCGTGTCCAGGACCGCACGAATCCTCGCGACCAGGCGGGTGGCGAGCAGCGAGTGGCCGCCGAGCTGGAAGAAGTCGTCGTCGGCGCCGACCCGTTCCGCGCCGAGGAGGTCGGCGAAGAGCCCGCACAGGATTTCCTCCTGTGCCGTGGCCGGCGCCCGGCCGGCAGCAGCGGTGAGATCGGGTACGGGCAGGGCCTTGCGGTCCACCTTGCCGTTCGCCGTCAGCGGCATCGACGCCGGCGCCGTCCAGGCGGTGGGGACCATGTGTTCGGGCAGCACCCGGGAGACCGCCTCCCGGACGGTCTCGGCGTCGGCCCCGCCGACCAGATGGGCCACCAGCCGGCCGTCCACGACGGTGGCCGCCGCGTCGGTGACGCCGGGCACCTCGCGCAGCCGGGCCTCGATCTCGCCCAGCTCGACCCGCTGACCGCGGATCTTCACCTGGGCGTCGCGACGGCCGAGGAACTCCAGCTGCCCGTCGGGCAGCCGGCGCACCCGGTCCCCCGTCCGGTACAGGCGCGTGCCGTCCCCGGCGAACGGGTCCGCCACGAACGCACCGGCGGTGCGACCGGGGTCGCCCAGGTAGCCGCGACCGACGCCCGCGCCGGCGACGTACAGGTCCCCGGGCACGCCCGCCGGGACCGGCCGCAGCCGGTCGTCCAGCACGTACAGGCGCGTGTTGCGCACGGCCCGGCCGATCGGCGAGGTGACCCGCCGTGCTCCGGCCGTCTCGGCGGTGATCACGGCGTGCGTGACGTCGTCCGAGCATTCGGTGGGGCCGTAGGCGTTGACCACCGGCACCTCGGGGAACCGGGCGAACCAACGGCGGCACAGCTCGGCGGGCAGTTCCTCACCGGTGACCACCAGCCACCGCAGCGCGGGCAGTCCGGGCAGTTCCGCGCCCTCGTCCCAGGCATCCAGCGTGGCCCGCAGCAGGGACGGCACGACCTCGAGGACGGTCACCGCGTCCCGGCCGGCCACCCGGAACAGGCCGACCGCGTCCGTCGCCAGCTCCTGCCCCACGGCGACCACACGACCGCCGACCACCAGCGCCGCGAGCATCTGCCACACCGAGACGTCGAACGTCAGCGGTGCGTTCTGCACCACCACGTCCCGCCCGTCCAGGTCCAGGTCGTCGACCTTGGCCAGCAGGTGGTTGTTCATTCCCCGGTGGTGCACCATCGCGCCCTTGGGGCGCCCGGTGGAACCGGAGGTGAACAGCACGTACGCCAGGCGGTCGCCGGCGGCCGGTACCGGAACCGCCGTCCCGTGTCCGGGCAGTTCACCGTCGAGCGCGACCGGTACGGCCGTGCCCGCCTCGGCGGCCACCGCGGCCGAACGTGCCTCGAGGCCCGGCCCGGCCAGCACCAGCCGCGCCCCGGCGTCCGCCACCAGCCGGGCGGAACGCCCCACCGGGGAACGGGTGTCCAACGGCAGGTACACGGCACCCGCGGCGAGGATGCCCAGCAGCGACGCCACCGCCCACCGGCCGCGCTCCGCGAGCACCGCCACCACCGGCTCCGGCTCACCGCTGACCTTGGCCACGCGGCCGGCGATCCGGTCGATGAGGACGAGCAGTTCGGCGTACGTCACCCGGCCGTCGTCGTCCGACACGGCGACCGCGTCCGGCCGGCGCGCAGCCGTTTCACGCACGCGCCGGACCACGTCGGTCAGCGTCTCCCCGGCCGCCGTGGCGTTCCAGTCCAGCAGACACCGCCGCAGTTCCCCTTCGGTGAGCAGCGGTACGTCGCCCACCCGCAGTTCCGCGTCCGCCGCGAACGCGGTCAGCAGCCGCGCGAAGCGGTCCAGCAGGTCCTGGGCGGTGCCGGCCTCGAAGGCGTCGGCCCGGTACTCCAGTGCGAGGAGGATCCCGTCGGGGGCACCGTCGGCGGTGTGGTGCTCGCGGACGGTGAAGGACAGGTCGAACTTGGCCGTGGAGTTGGGGACATCCATGAGACCCAGGCGCAGGCCGGCCGGGGCGGGCAGCGGGCGGCGGCCGCCGTCCGGAGACAACATCACCTGGAAGAGCGGGTGCCGGGAGGCGGACCGGACGGGGTTCAGGGCCTCCACCAGGCGCTCGAACGGCACGTCCTGGTGGGCGAAGGCGGCCACGTCGCACTCGCGCACCCGGCCGAGCAGCTCGGTGAAGGAGGGATTGCCGGACGTGTCGGTGCGCAGCACCAGCGTGTTGTTGAAGAAGCCGACGAGCGGTTGCAGCGCCTCGTCGTCGCGCCCGGCGACGGGGGCACCGAGCACGATGTCGTCCCCGGCGCCGACGCGGGAGAGCAGAACGGCGAGCGCGGCCTGGAGCACCATGAAGGGGGTGGCCGCGGCGGAGCGGGCCAGTGCGGTGACGCGGGCGTGCGTGTCCGGGTCCAGACGTGTGGTCAGGGTGCGGGCCGGGGGCGCGCTCGCGGTGGCCGCGGGAAGGCGGTCGAAGGGCAGGTCGAGGTGGTCGGGCAGGCCCGCCAGCCGGTCCTGCCAGTAGGCGAGCTGGCGCACGGCCGCCTCCGACGGCGCGTCCTCGTCACCGAGCAGGCGCCGCTGCCAGACGGCGTAGTCGGCGTAGGTCACCGGGAGCGGGGCGAGTTCGGGCGTACGGCCCGCGGTACGGGCGGCGTAGGCGGTGAACAGGTCGTGCAGCAGGGGCGCCACGGACTCGCCGTCGGCGGCGATGTGGTGCAGCAGGAGCAGCAGGACGTGGCGCTGCGGGGCGAGCGTGAACAGGGTGACGCGCAGCGGGGTCTCGGTGGCGAGGTCGAAGGGGCGGGCGGCCTCCTCGTCCAGCAGTGCGGGCAGTTCGGCCGCGGTCGCGGCCCGGCGCCGTACGGCGGGCCCGCTGCCGGGGGCCGTGATGTCCTGACGGGGCGTGCCGTCGTGGTCGGGGTAGACCGTCCGCAGGACTTCGTGCCGGTCGGTGAGGTCGGTGAGGGCAGCCGTGAGCGCGTCGGGTTGCAGGTCACCGTCGAGGGTCACGACGAGCGGAATGTGGTACGCGCTGCTCGGTCCCTCCAGGCGGTGCAGGAACCACAGGCGCCGCTGGGCGGCGGAGAGTGCGCGATCGCCGTCGTGCGGCACCGCCGTCAGCGCCGGGCGTGCGTCCGGGGCCGTGGCGAGCCGCTCGGCCAGACGCCGGGCGGTGGGCGCCTTGAACAGAACGTCCACACCGCACTCGACACCCAGCTCGGCGCGGATACGTGGGGTGAGGCGGGCGGCCAGCAGGGAGTGGCCCCCCAGGGTGAAGAAGTCGTCGTCGAGCCCGACCCGTGCGGCGCCCAGCGCCTCGGCGAACAGGGCGCACAGGCGCTCCTCGCGCGGGGTGCGCGGCGGGGCGTAGGGGGTGGCCCGCCCGCCGGCCGTCTCGTCGGCGGGCGCCGGCAGGGCCTTGCGGTCGGTCTTGCCGTTCGGGGTGACGGGGATGGCGTCGAGGACGGTGAGCGTGGCGGGCACCAGGTAGCCGGGGAGCCGGTCGGCCAGCGCGGCGCGGACGGCGGCGAGGTCGATGCCGTGGCCGTCGGCGGGCACGACGTACCCGGCCAGGGCGGGCACGCCGGTCGGGTCGGGGCGTACCGCCACGGCGGCCTGGGCGACCGTGTCCAGGTCGCGCAGGGCGGCCTCCGTCTCGCCGGGCTCGACGCGGTAGCCGCGGATCTTCACCTGTTCGTCGGCCCGGCCGACGAACTCCAGCACGCCGTCGGGGCGTTGCCGCACCAGGTCGCCGGTGCGGTACATCCGCTCGCCCGGCAGCCCGTGGGGGTCGGCCACGAAGCGCTCACCGGTGAGCGCCGGGCGGCCGAGGTAGCCGCGGGCCAGAGAGGCTCCCGCCACGTAGAGTTCCCCGGTCACCCCGGGGGGCACCGGCTGCAGGGCGGCGTCCAGGACGTAGCCGCGGCTGCCGGTGACGGCGCGGCCGATGGGGGGTTCGCCGTCGCCGCAGAGGGGCTCACTGATGGTGGCGCATACCGTGGTCTCGGTGGGGCCGTAGCCGTTGAGGAAGAGCCGCCCCGCCGACCACCGCGCGGCGAGATCGCCGGAGCAGGCCTCGCCCGCGACCAGAATCGCCATGTCCGCGGGCAGGTCACCGGCGGGGTCCATCACGGCGAGGGAGGACGGCGGCAGGATCGCGTGGGTCACCCCGGCCTCCCGGGTGAACGCGGCCAGCGCCTCACCCGGCATCAGGCGCTCGGCGGGCGCCAGGACGAAGGAGGCACCAGCCAGCAGGCCCATGCACAGCTCGGGGACCATGGCGTCGAAGCCCAGCGAGGCGAACTGCAGCACACGGCTGCCGGGCCGTACCCGCATCCGCTCGACGAAGGTCTCCGCGAGGTGAGGGACACCGCGGTGGGTGACCACGACACCCTTGGGCCGGCCGGTGGAACCGGAGGTGTAGATGACGTACGCCGGGTGGTCCACCGTGAGCGGGGTGGTGCGCTCGGCGTCCGTGAGGTCGCCGCCCGGCCCGCCGGCGAGTGCGGCGGCCACGTCCGGGTCGTCGAGCACGAGCACCGCTGCCGCGTCGGCGGACGCGCCGGCGAGGGGCGCGGTGCCGGAGTGCGCCAGGACGCAGGCCGGCCCGGCGTCACCGAGGACATGGTCGATCCGCGCCTGGGGGTAGCCGGGGTCCAGCGGCAGGTAGGCGGCGCCCGACTTCAGGACGCCGAGCACGGCCACGACCAGGTCGGCCGAGCGCGGGAGCAACAGGGCGACCCGGTCCTCGGGGCCGATGCCGCGGGCGGTGAGGTGCCGGGCCAGCCGGTTGGCCCGGCGGTTGAGTTCGCCGTAGTCGAGCACCGTGTCGCCGAAGCGGACGGCCGGGGCGTGGGGGAAGCGGGCGGCGGTCCGCTCGAACAGGGCGGGGAAGGTGGCCGTGGGGCCGGCGGTGAGGGGCTCGGCGGGGGGTATGACGAGACCGCGTTCGGCGTCGTCGAGGAGGCCGATGCGGCCGACGGGAGTGTCGGGGTGCTCCAGGGCACGTGCCACGCGGCCCAGGAACCGGACGTAGCGGTCCTGGTGCGCGGCCAGTTCACCGGCGTCGTACAGCTCGGGGTGGACGTCGAAGTCCACGCGGATCGGGCTGCCGTCGGAGCGGTCGTACACCGAGATCGCGAGATCCTCGATGAGCCGCAGCGACATGTTGCGCGCGTCCGCGCGGTGGCCGGCGAAGCGGATGTCGTAGGAGAAGGGGACGACGTTGAGCAGCGGCCCGAAGAACCGCCGGTGGTCGTGGCCGAGGCCGAGGTCGCGGCGCAGGTCCTCGCCGCGGTAGCGCTGGTGCGGCACCAGCTCGCGCAGGGCGGTCCGGGTGCGCTGCAGCAGTTCGCCGACGGTGGTGGCGGAGTCGACGGCCACCCGCAGCGGCAGCACGTTGGCGACCATGCCGGGCGCCTTGCGGACCTCGTCGTGGGTACGCGCGGTGACCGGCAGGCCGGCGACCACGTCACCGAGGCCGGTCAGGCGGTGCAGGTAGGCCATGGTTGCGGCGACGACGATCCGGGAGCGGGCGACGCCGATCCGCTCGGCCGCCGCGGTCAGAGCGCCCTGCACGTCCTCGGGCAGCAAGGCGGTGCGGCGGACGAACTCGGCGGTCGGCGTCAGCGGGCGCGTGGAGAGCGCCACCGGTTCGGGCCGGTCGGCGAAACGGTCGTTCCAGTGGGCGCGGTCCTCGTCGAAGGCGGCGGAGGCGCGGTAGGCCGCGTCGTCGTCGAGCAGGACGCGCACGGAGGCGAACGGTGACGGCTCGGGGTCGGTGCCCTCGGCCAGGGCCGTGTACAGGTGCGCGGCACGGCGGACCAGGAGGGAGGCGCCGACGCCGTCCAGCAGGATGTGGTGGTAGGCGTGGTACCAGAACCACCGGTCCTCACCGGCCCGGAACAGGGCCTGGGTGAACAGCGGGGAGCGGGTGAGGTCCACACGCCGGCGCAGATCGCGGCCCATCCACTCCTCGGCGGCCCGCCGGGGATCGGCGGCCGCGGAGACGTCGAGTACGTGCAGGGTCCATTCGGGTGCCGGACCGACCGTCTGCCGGGGGCCCTCGTCGGTGTCCAGGAACCGCACGTGCAGCGCGTCAGCCTCGTCGACGAGGCGCCGCAGCGCCCGCTCGAAAAGCTGCGGGTCGACCGCGCCGTGAATCTCCAGGTATTCCGCGGCGCGGAAGATCGGGCTGTCCGGGTCCACCTGCTGCGCGAACCACACCCCTGCCTGGGCGCCGGTCAGAGGAAATATCTGCGCACCGTCGACGAAAGACTGAGATCGCTCCATGACTCCTCGTCAAATTCACCCGGGAAATGCGGCGGCCACCGACGACAGGCGCTCTTCGCCGCCGCGGTCAGTTCACATGGATCGGCCCGCTTGCCATGTCGGAGACTAGGCGCGGCCGCATCGTCCCGCCTGGACGGCCGCTGGACGAGGAGCTGCCTCTGCCCCTACGGACACCGTCCGCCCCGGAAGAATGGGGCCTGCCATCGGACACCATGAGGCAGCGTCATTCGCTTGGTTCCCGGCCCGATCGCTGCCCCGGCACGAGGAGAGCTGACATGTCGACCGCCCCGCCGGTGAGCCGGGAATTCACGGACACCGGACTCATGGAAGAAATAGCGGTTCGCGACGAGTTGCTGCACCGCGTCGAGCTGCGCCTGAAAGATTTCCTGGACGGTGAACGCCGATTGTGGGAGTCCCTCAATCCGGACTCCGTCGAACTCATCGAGTCCGTCGCCCGCATGGTCGGCAGCGGCGGGAAGCGGCTGCGCCCCGCGTTCTGCGTGGCCGGTTATCTGGCCGCCGGCGGTGACCCGGACGGCGAGGACATCGTGAACGTCGCCGCGGCGCTGGAGCTGCTGCACAGCTTCGCGCTGCTGCACGACGACGTGATGGACGAGGCCGAGCTGCGCCGCGGCACGTCGACGGCGCAGATCACCCATGCCGCGCTGCACGCGGAGCGCGGCTGGCGCGGCACACCCCGGCGGTACGGCGAGAGCGTCGCCGTCCTGGCCGGTGACCTCGCCCTGGTGTACGCGGAGCGGCTCCTGGCGGGCTGTCCGCAGCGGGTGCGGCCGGTGTGGGGCGAGCTGTGCACGGAACTGCTGATCGGCCAGTTCCTGGATGTCCGGGCGGCGGCCCAGTTCGCCCCCGATGCCGAGCTGTCCAGCTGGATCGCGCTGTTCAAGTCCGGCCGGTACACCGTCTTCCGTCCGCTGGCCATGGGGGCGCGGCTGGCCGGTGCGGACGGCCTGCTGGCACCCTTCGAGACCTACGGGCTCGCGGTGGGCGAGGCGTTCCAGCTGCGCGATGATCTGCTGGACGCCTTCGGCAGCTCCGCGGCCACCGGAAAGCCGGCCCGCCTGGACTTCAAGCAGCACAAGATGACGCTGCTGATGTCGCTGGCCCTGCAGACGGTGCCCGAGGTGCGGGAACTGGTCGGTGACGACCTGGCCTCCGCCGATCCGGACGCGCTCCACGACCTGCTGCTGCGGACCGGGGTCCGCGACCGGGTGGAGTCGGTCATCACGGAGCGGCTGACCGCCGCCGAGGAGGCGCTGCGCGGGACGGTGCGCCCGACCTGGGCGGAGGGTCTGCGGCGGATGGCCGCACAGGCCGTGTACCGCGACCGGTAACCGAGAGGACCGAAGGGAATCGCGGAACGCGGAGAGGGGGGAGGCCGGCGGGGGGGGGCGGCCCCCCCGCGCCCCCCCCCAAACACGTC
>NZ_JBIBVY010000010.1:0-129359 GCF_043080665.1 Streptomyces sp. NPDC014991 | reverse complement strand
CGCCCGGTTGCACCCGTGCGGGTCGGGGGCGTCCGCGCGCGGCGGGGGGGGGGGGGGGGCGGGGGGGCGCCCCCCCCCCCGCCCCTCCCCCCTCTCCGGTCTCCGGTCAGCCGGACATGGCGACCAGGATGCGACGCCGCCCCGTGTAGGAGCGCCGGCCGTGTGCGACGGCGACGTTGTCGACGAACAGCAGGTCGCCGACCTGCCAGTCCACATCGACGGCGAGGCGCATGCCGGTCTCCTGGATGTGGCGGACGTACGCGTCGGGGATCGGCGATCCGTCCGCGAAGACGGCGCGCTGTGGCAGTTCGTCCTCCGGGATCACCATGGCCAGTGCGGCCGCGTCCTCGCCGAGCCCGGCCGGGTGGAACTGGTCGGCCTGGTTGAACCACACCTCCGTACCGGTGACCGGGTGGGCGAGGGTGGCCGGGCGCAGCAGGCTCACCCGCAGCGAGCCGTCCGCGAGCCACTGGTGCTCGGCACCCGTGCCGTCCAGGAACTTCTCCACCGCCGTACGGTCGTCCGTCTCGAAGGTGGCCTGCCAGCTCTTGCCGAAGCCGACGCCGTCGTGCAGGTTCTGGGTGTACCGCACCCCGCCGGTGAACGCCTCGCGCACCTCGGCGTCCAGCGACTGAAGCCACAGCTGCCCGTCGACCACCGGTGTGGCGCCGCCCGTCTCGGCGGCGACGGCGCAGTGGAAGAGGATGCGCGACGGCCAGGAACTGGCGTACGACATCTCGTTGTGCATGGAGATCTCGTACTCGGCCGGGTACTCGGTCGAGGTGTAGACGTTGCGGCCGACCTTGGTGCGTGGGGAGTTGCCGTGCACGTAGGCCAGCCGTTCGGGCAGCAGCAGGTCGGCCAGGCCGTCGTAGCTGTCCGGAGTCACGCCGAAGCCGCGGAGGACGACGGCCTTCTCCCGGACGAGGAGGGCGTCGAGGTCGGTGCCGCGCAGGTACTCCGCGAGCCCGGCGGGGCTCGCCTCGACACCGGCTTCGGCGGGCCCGATCATTTTCGGTGCCCAGGCCGTGGTGGTCTGCGTCATGCTCGTCTCTCCTTGGTGCCGTCCGGACGGGCGGCGAAGTGCGGGGGCCGGCGCTCTCGGAAGGCGGTCACCGCCTCCTGGACGTCGGGTGACGCGGCCGCCACCACCTGGACGGGGATCTCCCGCTCCAGGGCGGCCCGCAGCGTCGGGGCATCGGTGTTGGACTGCAGGATCTGCTTGGTCAGCCGCAGCGACACCGGGCTGTTCCCGGCGATCCGCTCAGCGGTGTCCATGACGATCGGCATCAGGTCCTGGATGGCGCAGACCCGGTTGGCCAGGCCGCGCTCCCGGGCCTCCTCGGCGGTGACGGACCGGCCGGTGAGCAGCATCTCGGAGGCGAAGCCGAGCCCGGCGACCCGCGGCAGCAGCCAGGAGGCCCCCATGTCTCCGCCGGACAGGCCCATGCGGACGAACACGGCCTGCAGCCGGGCACGGGCGGTGAGGACGCGGACGTCGGCGGCCAGGGCGAGGGACAGCCCGGCGCCGACCGCGACGCCGTCGACGGCCGCGACGACGGTCTGCGGCAGTTCGCGCAGGCCGGCGATCACGGCCGCCTGCCGCTCCAGCAGGGTGGTCAGCTCCAGCGGCGGCAGTGCGGCCACCCGGCCGATCTCGCCGACGTCGTACCCGGAGCAGAAGGTCTCCCCCGCCCCTTTGAGGACCAGCACCCGCGCCGGGTCTCCGGAGAGCTCGGCGCACAGCGCGCCGAGCGCCTCGAAGACCTCCTCGGTCAGCGCGTTGGCGCGGTGGGGACGGTTCAGGGTGGCCGTGACGATGCCCTCGCGCGGCCGGGTCACCAGGACGACGGGTGACGGCGTGGCCTTTCCGGCGGCCGTCATGCCCGCACCTCGCGCGGCGTCCCGGCGGCTTCGGTGAGCCGGCCGTGCAGGAACTCCAGTGCGTCGGGCAGGGCGTCGTTCACGAACTCCCAGTCGTGCCCGCCCGGCCGCTCCCGGTACTCCAGAGGCCAGTCCCGCTCCCGCAGCGCGTCGCGCACGGTCCGGTTCATCCCGACCATACGGTCGTGGTCGCCGGTGCCGACATCCAGGTACAGGTCCGGCGGCGGCAGCGGGTCCTCCAGCGCGATCAACCGATAGGGGTCGTAGCGCCGCCGGGTCGCGCTGCCCGGCGGCCCCCACACCCGTTCGTGGCTCTCGACCGTGGGCATCAGCAGGTCCGGCTCGCCGCGGTGCTTCCGGTACGGGTCGCCGGTCCGCCGGGGAGCCTCGAAGGCACCCGCGTGCGAGGTCACGGCCGCGAACAGCGCGCGGTGGCGCAGCCCGAGGAACAACGCGGTCGCCCCGCCCATGGAGAAGCCGCCCACGGCCCGCGCGGAGCGGCGGGCGAGCGTGTTGAAACGGGTGTCGACGGCGGGCAGCAGTTCCTCCACGAAGTGGTCCTCGTAGCGCAGGCCCGCGTGGTCGTTGACGAACCAGCGGCGTCCGCTCTCGGGCATGACCACCAGGAGCCGGCTGCCGTCCAGGTACTCCGCGAGCCGCGTGCGCTCCAGCCAGGTGCCGCGCCCGCCGCCGTAGCCGTGCAGCAGGTACAGCACGGGATGGCCGGGGCCGTCCGGCCGGTAGTCGTCCGGCAGCAGGACGGTGGCGCGCTTGGTGCGGCCGAGGATCCGGCTGGGCACGTCGAGGGTCACCGCCTCACCAGGCACGGCTCCTCCTCCTGCCGGGGGCGCGGCGTCGCGGCCAGCGCGCGGCGGTCGACCTTGCCCGTCGAGGTGCGCGGGAACGCGTCGTGGAACCGGAACTCCTGCGGGACCATGTAGCGCGGCAGGTGCTCCAGGCAGTGACCACGCAGCACTCCCGGGTCGGGGCGGGCGCCGGCGGCGGGGACCACGTGGACCTCCAGCACGGTGGCGTCCGGGTCGCCGCCGGGGTCCGGTACGGCGACGCACACGGCCTCGTGCACCGCCGGCAGTTCCAGCAGCCGGGCCTCGATCTCCTCGGGTTCGATCCGGTAGCCGCGGATCTTCACCATGTGGTCCCGCCGCCCCAGGTAGACATACCCGGTACCGGCCTCGTGACGGACCAGGTCGCCGGTGCGGTGCACCCCGCCGGAGGCCTCGGGGGCGCCCCAGTAACCGAGCATCACCGAGTCGCCGGCGATGCTCAGTTCGCCCTCGGCGCCGGGTACGTCGGCGAGGGGACGGCCATCGGCGTCGAGCAGGGTGGCCCGGGCGTAGGGGCACGGCCGGCCGATGGGTGGCGGAGCCGTCCGGCCGGGGGCGAGATCGTCGTCGGTGACGCGGTGGGAGGTGCAGACGTTGGTCTCGGTCGGTCCGAAGAAGTTGTAGAGGGCCGCCCCGGGCAGGGCCGCGCGCAGCCGCCGGACGTGTTTGAGGGGGAACGGCTCGCCGGCGAAGACGACCGTGCGCAGCGCGCACGACAGCAGCAGCTCACGGTTCTTGGCGTCCAGCATGCGGATCAGGGCGCCCGGCACCGAGTACCAGACCGTGATCCGTTCCTCGGCGACCAGCCGGTTCAGGGCCACGCCGAGTCCTCGGCGGTTCTCGGGCACCAGGACCAGGCAAGCGCCGGCCCGCACGGTGGCGAACAGGTCGAAGACGGAGAGGTCGAAGTGGACCGGGGCGTGCGAGGCCACCCGGTCGTCCGCGTCGAGCCCCGTCTCGGCCACGGCCCACTCGACGAACGCCAGGGCGTTGCGGTGCGAGAGCATGACCCCCTTGGGCGTGCCCGTGGAGCCGGAGGTGTACAGCACGTAGGCGAGGTCGTCCGGTGCGGGCCGCACGGGCGCGACGCCACCGGCCGCGGCCTGCTCCACCGCGGTCCGCCAGCCCGTACGCCGGCCACCGGGCCGCCGCCCGGGCGTGCCGTCCGCCGCGTCGGCCGGTTCCGTTCCGTCTGTCACGACGACGAGCCGTACGGGGTCGTCGGCCGCGGCGCGTTGCTCGTCCAGCAGGGCGAGCCGGCCGCTGTCGGTCACCAGTGCCGCGACGGAGCAGTCGTTCAGGATGTAGGCGGCGCGGGCGGGCGGGGCCGCGGGATCCACCGGGACGTAGGCGGCGCCCAGCCGCAGCGCCGCGTGGACGGCGACGACGGTCTCGACGGACTTGGTCAGCCACAGTCCGACCCGGTCGCCGGGTCCGACGCCGGCCTGCCGCAGTGTGGCGGCCAGCGCCGCGGCGGCGCGGTCCAGTTCGGCGTAGGTCAGTGTCCGCTCGCGATCGCGCAGCGCCGGGGCGTCGGGCCGTTCGGCGGCAGCGCGCGCGAGCAGGTCGGCCAGGGTCGTCATGGTGTGTGCCTCCCGTCCGCTGTGGTGCGGGCCCGGACGGTGAGGCCCAGCTTGTCGGCCATCACCGTGCGCTGCATGTCGGAGGTCCCGGAGGAGATGCGGGTGCCCAGGGCGTCCCGCAGGTTGCGCTCGGCGTCGTTGCCGGTCGTGAAGCCGAGGCCGCCGAAGAGCTGGACGGCGTCCAGGAAGCTCCGGACAGCGGACTCGCTGGTCTCCAGCTGCGCGGCCTCGGGGAACAACGAGGTGGTGACGCCCTGGCCCAGGTCCCAGGCGGCCCGGTAGGTGAGCAGCCTGGCCGCCTCCAGCCGCACCTGCATGCCGACCACGCTGTGGGACACGGAGGGGAAGCGGCCGATGATGCTGCCGAACTGCTCGCGGCTGCGGGCGTACCGGGTGCACTCGTCGATCTGGCGCTGCATGGTGCCGAGCAGCGGGGCGAGGATGAGGGACCGCTCCCAGGCCATGGCGGTGGCGAGGATCCTCGACCCCTGCTTCTCCGCACCGAGGCGGTTCCCGGCCGGTACCCGGCAGTCGCGCAGGACGACCTCGCCCCAGGGCGCGGTGCGCAGTCCCGTCTTGTCGAAGCGGGTCTCGACGGTGAGGCCGGGCGTGTCCCGCTCGACGAGGAAGGCGGTGACACCGGTGAAACCGAGGTCCGGGTTGATGGTCGCGTACACGATGAACAGGTCGGCCACGGGCGCGTTGGTGATGAACCGTTTGGTGCCGTTCAGCACGTAGTGGTCGCCCTCGCGGCGGGCCACGGTCGACAGGGACAGCGCGTCGGAACCGGAACCGGCCTCGGTGATCGCGTGGGCGCCGATGCTGCCGCCGTCGACGAGCGCGGGCAGGTGCCGGCGCTTCTGCTCCTCGCTGCCGTAGTGCAGCAGCGGCAGCTCGACGGCCCACAGGTGGGCGCCGGCGGAGATCATCAGTCCGTTGTCCCGGCAGCCACGCCCCAGGCCTTCCAGGGCCAGCGCGCAGGTCAGCGGGTCCTGCCCGAGTCCGCCGTACTCCTCGGGGACGGGCAGCGCGAACACCCCGGCGTCGGCGCAGCGCTGCCAGTCCCCGGGGTGCAGGGTCTGGGTGTGTTCGCGCTCGTCCAGGTCCGCGCCCAGGGTGGTGCCGAGCTGGTGCAGCCGCCCGGCCAGCGCGGTCTGCTCATCGGTCGGGGCGAGTCTCATGACACCGCACCGGCGGGCTCGGTGTCCGGCAGGGCGGCCAGCGAGGTGGCGATGACGTCGTCGGAGACCACGTGGTCCGCCAGCTGCCCGGCCAGGTACTGCTGGTAGGCGGACATGTCGAGCATGCCGTGCCCGCTGATGTTGAGCAGGATGACCTTCTCGGTACGCTCCTCGCGGGCCCGCAGGGCCTCGTCGACGGCGGCCCGTACGGCGTGTGCCGACTCGGGTGCGGGCACCAGGCCCTCGGTGCGCGCGAACAGCACACCCGCCTCGAACACGGTGTTCTGGCCGTAGGCCACGGCCTCCATCAGGCCTTGGTCGTACAGTGCGCTGACCAGAGGCGCGGCACCGTGGTAGCGCAGCCCGCCGGCGTGCACGTCCGGGGCGACGAAGGTGTGACCGAGGGTGTACATCTTGGTCATCGGAGTGGTGCCGGAGATGTCGTTGTAGTCCCAGGCGTACCGGCCCCGGGTGAGCTTGGGGCAGGCTTCGGGCTCGACCGCGACCAGCCGGGTCGCGGCGCCGGTGCGCAGCCGTTCGCGGTGGAAGGGGAAGGCGAGCCCGGCGAAGTTGCTGCCGGCGCCCATCGAGGCGACGACCACGTCCGGGAACTCGCCGACGGCGTCCAGCTGCTTGAGCGCCTCCTCGCCGATGACGGTCTGGTGCAGCAGGACGTGGTTCTCGCCGCTGCCCACGCAGAACCGTCCGCCCGGCACGGACCTGGCGTACTCCAGCGCCTCGGCGTTGGCGACGGAGACGCTGCCCGCGCTGTCGGGCCGCTCGGCCATCAATCGGCGACCGGTCTCCGTCAGTCCGCCGGGGCTCGGCACCACCCGGGCTCCGTGCAGCTCCATCAGGACCCGGCGGTAGGGCTTCTGGTCGTGGCTGACCCTGACCATGAACACCGTGCACTGGAGGTCCATGGCCCGGCAGGCCACGGCCAGGGCACTGCCCCACTGCCCGGCACCGGTGCCGGTGGTGAGGTGCTCGACGCCGGACTTCTTGTAGTAGTAGGCCTGGGCGAGCGCCGAGTTGAGCTTGTGGCTGCCCACCCCGTTGGCGCCCTCGTACTTGTAGTAGATGCGTGCCGGGGTGTCGAGTTCGCGCTCCAGGGCGCGGGCGCGGATCAGCGGGGTGGGACGCCAGCGCTGGTACTCGGCGCGCACCTCGGCGGGGATCTCCACGAAGCGCTCACGGCCCACGCTGGCCCGGTACATGGACAGCGGCAGGTTGGGGGCGAGCCCCGCCCCGGCGCCCCCTGTGCCGGGTGCGGTGCCGTCGGCGGGCTCGATACGCGGGCGGGCCCGGCGGACGTCGGCCGCCGGTACGTCCAGATCGGCCAGGATGTTGTACCAGTGGGTGGGGACGTCGTCCTCGTGCAGCAGGACCTGGTTGCGGGTCACCTTCATGCGCTACCGCCCGAGGAGGCGGCCGCCGGCATGTTCCGGCCGATCAGTGTGATGAGGTCACCGACGTTCTCCAGGTCGGCCTCCATGATGTCCTCGTCCTCGATGTGACCGCCGAATTCCTCTTCGACGGCCATCAGGAGGTGCAGCAGATTGAGCGAGTCGAGACGGATTACCGGTGAATAGAGCGAGATGTCGTCGCGTATTTCCGTCGGGCTCAGCCGCAGATCCAGTACCTCGACCATGATTTCCCGGACGCGGCGGGCCACCTCGTCGTCGTGACCGATCACTTGCAGTTTCCTCCCAGCCGTTCGGTGATGTCGGCCAGAAGTGCTTCTTCGTGGTCCGACAAATAGAAATGCCCCCCGGGAAAGACACGGAACGAGAACTCCGCGGAGGTCAGGTCCCGCCAGGCACGGGCGTCGTCCGGGGTGACTCCGGGGTCGGCGTCACCGACGTACGCGGTGACCGGAGCGGTCGTCCTGCGGCCGGGCCGGGGGCGGTAGGTCTCGATGAGCCGCAGATCAGCACGCATCGCAGGAAGCACCAGCGGGCGCAGTTCAGGGTCCGCCAGCACCGCCTCGTCCATCGCGCCGAGTTCACCGAACCACTCCACCATCGCCTCGTCGCTGCTGAGATGTACGTCACTGTGGCGCATCGGGCGCAACGGGGAGGCGGCTCCGGAGACGAACACCTGCCGTGGCTTCGTCCGGTACCGGTGTTCCAGCCGCAGTGCCACCTCATAGGCGACCGACGCGCCCATGCTGTGCCCGAAAAGGGCGAAGGGCCGGTCGAGCAACGGCACCAGGGCCGCGGCGACGCCGTCGGCGAGCGACTCCATGTCCTGGAGGCACTCCTCCGCCAGGCGCTCCTGGCGCCCCGGGTACTGCACGGCGACCACTTCGACGCCCGTCGTGGGGAGCTGCGCCCACCGGCGGAACGCGCCGGCGTTGCCGCCCGCGTAGGGCAGGCAGAACAGCCGCAGAGAAGGTGACTCCAGTGGTCGGTATCTCTTGATCCACGCGCTGTCGCCTTGCGGTGGGCGAATGTGTGCCAGGGACACTGATGGCCTCTCCATCGGAAGACGAACACGACCGGCCAATTACGGTTCGACACCCTAGCCGCAGAATTCCCCGGATGGCCGTCGAAGCGGGTCCGGAGGCAGTTGTCCATTCAGGTTGCCTCCAGTCCACGGTGCGCCGGTTGGGCGAGGGTTTGACAGGCCTGCTGCAGTCCCGACACATGAGAGGCTTTTTCGTCGACATGGATTCGCTGCCACTTGGCTCGGTTTATCTGAACGGTCGCTGGACCGCCCCGGAGACTCGGGAGACGCTCCCGGTCGAGAATCCGGCCACCGAGACGGAGATCGCCCGGGTGCCGGCGTGCGGTGCCGCGGACGTACGGCGTGCCGTGACCGCGGCCGGTGCGGCGGGTGCCGGCTGGGCGGCGACGGACCCGGCCGACCGCGCCGGGGTCCTGCTGGCGCTGCGCGATGCCCTCGCCGGACACCACGAGGACATGGCCCAGCTGATCACCCGGGAAATGGGCTCCCCCCTCACCTTCTCCCGGCGCGTACAGGCGGGCCTGCCGTCGAAGGTGCTGGAGGGTTTCGCCGCGGCGCTCGTGGCGGACCCGGGCGAGGAGCGCGTCGGGCACTCGCTGGTCCTGCGTGAGCCGGCCGGGGTGGTGGGCGCCATCACGCCGTGGAACTACCCGCTGCACCAGGTGATCGCCAAGGTGGGTGCGGCGTTGGCGGCCGGCTGCACGGTGGTGCTCAAACCCAGCGAACTCGCCCCTTTGTCGGCGTACTTCCTCACCACTCTGGTCGACGGTCTCGGCCTGTCGCCCGGTGTGTTCAACCTGGTGCCGGGCCGCGGCACGGAGGCGGGCCGCGCGCTGGCCGCCGACGACGGCGTCGACGTGGTGTCCTTCACCGGATCGCTGCGCGCCGGCCGGGAGGTCGGCTCGGTCGCGGGCGGCGGTGTCAAGCGGGTCTGCCTGGAACTGGGCGGCAAGTCGGCCACGGTGGTGCTGCCGGACGCCGACCTCGTCACGGCCGTCACCGACGGGGTGCACTCCGCCCTGCACAACGCCGGGCAGACCTGTTCCGCCCGCAGCAGGCTGCTCGTCCCCCGGTCCCGGATGGACGAGGCGGTGGACGTGGTGCGATCGGTGCTGGCCGGGTACGTGCCGGGCGACCCGACGGACCCCGGCTGCCGGCTCGGTCCACTGGTCTCGCGGGCCCAGCGGGACCGGGTCCGGGAGTTCCTGCGCGCCGCCGAGGCCGGCGGCGCCCGCCGGGTGGCCGGCCCGCCGCAGGACGAGGTGCCCGCCCGCGGCCACTACGTGGCGGCGAGCGCGTGGGCCGGTGTACCGGCCGACGCTCCGCTCGCCCAGGAGGAGGTCTTCGGGCCCGCCCTCGTCCTGCTGCCCTTCGAGGACGAAGCGGACGCCGTGCGTCTGGCGAACTCCACCCCCTACGGACTGGCGGCGACCGTCTGGTCCGCCGACCCGGACCGGGCCACGGCCGTCGCCCGCCGGCTGCACGCCGGCCAGGTCGATGTCAACGACGCGGCCTTCAACCCGGCCGCCCCCTTCGGCGGATACGGCGTGTCCGGCGTCGGCCGCGAGCTGGGCGCACACGGCATCCGCGAGTTCCAGGAAACCAAGTCGGTCCAACTTCCCGCCTGAGGCCGCCGACTTCGATCGCCCTCCCCCGCACACAGAGGCCATCGCACCCCGACGACGAGATCCGCCCGCGCGACGCGGGCGGGAGAACGACTCCCCGCCGAAGGCGAAGCCGAGTCCACACACCGCAACCACGAGCCCACGGACGCCAGATGACCCTCCGCATGCCGCCCCTCCGTACCGACTTCCCCTCACGGATCAGCCCGTTCACCGACAGCGTCGAGCAGAGCACCCGTGCCTTCGTCGACCGCTTCGGCCTGGTCCCCGACCGGGCAGCCCGAGACCACCACGCGCGGTCGCTGCTCGGGACGCTGATGTCCCGTGCCTATCCCGACTCGGGGGAGAGCGAACTCGCCCTGGTGACCGACTGGATCAGCTGCATGCTCGTCCTGGACGACCAGTTCGACGAGACCCGGCTGGGCCAGGATCCCGACCGGCTGCGCCGGGTGTGCGACGAGGTCCTCGAATGGCTCCCGGCCGACGGCACCGTGCCCGAGCGGCCGCCCGCCCCGGTGGACGCCTCCCTCAGCCGGGTGTTCCGCCCGGCTTACGCGGACCTGTGGCGGCGGACCGCGCCGTACACGTCCGCCACCTGGCGTGCCCGGTTCGCCGGGCACGTCGGGGCGTTCTTCGACACCTGCGTGTGGGAGGCCCGCAACCGCCGGACCGGCCGTGTGCCGACCGTCGCCGAGTACATCGGCTATCGGGGCCGGGCCTTGATGCCGTACCTGGACCTGATCGAGGTGACCACGCACGCCGAGGTCCCCGAGGAGATCCACCGGCTGCCCGAGTTCACCGAGATGAACCAGGCGCTCTCCGACGCGGACCTGTGGACCAACGACCTCTTCTCCTGCGAGAAGGAGGCCCTGCTCGGCGACCCGCACAACCTCGTGCTGGTCCACCGGCACGAACACGGCTGCGATCTGCAGACCTCGGTCGACGCGGTCGGCGCGATGGTCCAGGAGCGCTTCGACCGGTTCACCCGACTGAGCCGGTCCTTCCCCGCCACCGCCCTGGCGGCCGGTCTGTCCCCGGCCGGGCAGGCGTCGCTGAGCCACCACATCGAGGGCCTGCGCAGCTGGCTCAGCGGCCAGCTCCAGTGGCGCTACGAGACCGGCCGGTTCGACCCGACGCGGCCCGAGGTGGTCTCGGCCACCGGCTCCACCCCGCTGTAGCGGCCCCACCCATGCCGATCACCCACGATCGAGGTACGTGAATGCGAGACCGGTACGCGACCCTGAAACACCTGCAGAGACTCGACCCGAAGACCGATCACGAAACGATCCACCGCATATCCTCAGACCGGGAATTCCCCTGGGATTACGGGCGGGGCCTGGAGGTGGCCATCTGGCGCACCTGCTGCGTGCCCAGCATCTCAAAAACCCTGGACGGCAGCGGTGAATTCGCGCTGCGCGCGCAGAAGCGGTACGACGACACACGCATTCTGCTCGGGGAGATGGTCCGCGGCGGATACGACTCCGAGCGCGGCCGGCAGGCCCTGCGGCAGATCAACCAGGCTCACCGCCGCTTCACCATCGACAACGACGACATGCTCTACGTGCTGTCGACCTTCGTCTTCGAGCCGATGCGGTGGATCGACCGCTGGGCGTGGCGCCCGGTCAGCGAGACCGAGCGGCTGGCGGCGTTCTACTTCTACACGGAGGTGGGCCGGCGGATGAACATCCGCGACCTGCCCACCGACGTCGACGCGTTCGAGCGATTCAACCGGGAGTACGAGGAGGAGCACTTCCGGGCGGCGCTCAGCAACCGGCGCGTCGGGGGCAACATCCTCGGCCTCTACGCCTCCTGGTACCCGCGTCCGGTGAGCGACGTGGTGGCCGCCACCCTGCCCTGTCGCCTCGACACGGCGGCGCGGCAGGCCCTCGGCATGCCGGAACCGGCCCGTTGGGCGCGCGGCCTGAACACCCTGGGGCTGCGCGGGCACGCGGCAGCCGAACGGCTGGCGCCGGCCCTGATGGCGCGGCTGATGACCCGGCCGACCGCCCGCACCTATCCGGGCTACCCCCACGGCTACCGCATCAGCGACATCGGCCCCGATCACGTCACCCGGCAGACCGCGGGCTCACGAACAGAGCCGCTCACGACGGCAGGAAACGATCACCCATGACATCGTTCAACGCCCCGTCGGCCACGGACCGCCCGCCGGGACGCATCGGCGGCACACCCCTGGTACCGGTCCGCGTACCCCTGAGCGACCGCACCCTGCGCCTGTGGCTGAAGCTGGAGTGGGACAACCCCTTCGGGTCGATCAAGGCCCGCACGGCGGAGGCGCTGCTGAACGCCCTGGAGGCGACCGGGCGGTTGGGTCCGGGCAAGCGGGTGGTGGAGTCCACCTCCGGCAACCTCGGCATCGCGCTCGCCGGGCTGTGCGCGGCGCGGGGCTATGCCTGCACTCTGGTCGTCGAGCCGAGCACCCCGCACGACAGCGTCGCCCGCATGCGGGAGCTGGGCGCGGACGTGGTCGTCGTACCGGACGTACCCGGTGGCCGGACCCTCGACGCCCGGCTGCGAGCGGTCGAGAACCTGCTGAGCCAGGATCCCGCCGCCGTGTGGACGGACCAGTACCACAGCCCTGCCAACCCCGGTGTGCACGAGAGCCGCACCGGGGCCGAGCTGGCGCGTCAGGCGCCGGACGGCTCGTACGACGCGGTCGCCGTGGCGGTCTCCACCGGTGGCACGCTCGCCGGGGTCGCGCAGTTCTTCCGGGACCACCTGCCCGCCGCCCGGGTCATCGCCGTCGACGCCGTGGGCTCGGCCGCACTGGGCGGCCCGCCGGCGGAACGGCCGTACAAACTCGCCGGGTTCGGCTCAGGCCGCCCGTCCGACTTCGTGCGCCCCCACCATGTCGACCATGTCGTCCGGGTGCGTGACGAGGACGCCGCGGCCGCCTGTGTCCTGCTGCAACGGGCCACCGGACTGTCGCTGGGCGGGAGCGCGGGAGCCGCTGTGCTGGCGGCGGTCCTCCGGGCCGCCGCCCACCCCGCGCTGCGCGAGATCGCCTGCCTGTGCCCGGACAGCGGCGACAAGTACCCGCTGACCGAGACCGCGGCACGAGCCGGGACGACGGCGTCCCCGGGCGTCGCCGCGGCCCTCGACGCCCTCGGCCGGGCCCGCGCCCGCACCCCCCACGCCCAGGAGGCAGCCGCCCCATGACCGACTCCCCCACGCCTCCGCTCACCTATCTCGGCAGCGCGGACGTGGCCGCCGTGTGCGCCGGTCTGCCGGTCGTCGACATCGTCGAGGACACCCTGCGGGCCGTGCACCGCCGGACCGCCGGGCTCACCCCCGAGGCGGCGCTGCGCTGGACGACCCCCTCGGGCGCCGCCGCCCGCAGCCTGATCCTGCCCGGCTGGTCCGGCGACGCCTACGGCTGCAAGATCATCAACGCCTCGCTGGGCAACCACCGCCTCGACCTGCCCCGCGCCGCCGGGCTGGTCGTCCTCAACGACCCGGAGACCGCCCGGCCCTCCTGGGTGATGGAGGGTGGCTTGATCAGCGCCCTGCGCACCGCGGGCGTGTCGCTGGCCGCCATGCGCGCCCTGCGGGATCCCGCGGAGGTCACCGGTGCGGCCTTCCTCGGCTGCGGGCGGCAGGCCGAGGTGCACATGGAGCTGCTCGTGCGGCTCTGCCCGGCGCTGTCGCAGGTCGTCCTGTACGACCAGGACCCGGACCGCGCGCACCGGCTGGCCGCCGCGCTGGGCGCGACGGCACCGCAGCTGGCCGTCACCGTCACCGCCGACGCGCGGGAGGCGGCCGGCCGGGCGCCACTGGTCGTGGCGGTGACGACGACGACCGAACCGTACGTCGAGCTGGACTGGCTGAGCGAGGGCGCGCTGTTCGTCAACGTCTCGCTCGACGACGCCGCGGAGAGCCTGCTGCTGGGCTGCGACGCCCTGTTCGTCGACGACTGGCAGCTGGTGGCCGAGGACGGACACCGGCTGCTCGGGAAGCTCGCCCGGGCCGGCCGGGTCACCGGCCCGGGCGAGCCGGCCCCGCACGGCGGCCGGAGCGTCGACGCCACCCTGCCGATGCTGGTGTCGGGCGCGTTCACGGGGACGGTCGGTGCCGCCGACCGGGTGGTGATCAATCCGTTCGGCATGGGGGTGCACGACATCGCCGTGGCCGCGGCGGTCCGGGACCGGGCGGCCGAGCTGGGTCTCGGCCTGGTGCTGCCGCACTGACGCCGACGGGCCGGTGGCCTGCCGCGAGGAAGGCACCGGCCCGTCGCGTCCGCTCACCGCACGCCGGCCTGTCCGTCGGGCCCGGCCAGCACCTCGGCCGTGTGCTCCCCGTGCGCGGGGGCCGCCGCGCGCAGCGAGTCCAGCCCCGCGCCGAACCGCACCGGGAACCGCACCTGGCGGCGCGGCCGGTCGGCGGCGGAGCCCGGCAGCGTGCCCACCAGGTCCCGTTCGTCCGCGTGCGGGTCCGCCAGCAGTTCCTCGGCGGACTCGTACACCGGCGCCCAGGGGATGTCCAGACCGGACAGGACCGAGGTCCACCAGGCGAAGTCGCGCTGGGCGAACACGTCGGCCAGCAGCTTCGCCACCTCGTGCTTGGCCCGGGTGCGGGCGGGGCGCCGGTCGTAGGAGTCGTCGTCCAGTGCGGGGAAGTGCGGTGCCAGGGACCGCCGGAAGGTCACCCAGAACTTGTCCTCGAAGGTGGCGAGGGCGATCCGACGCCCGTCCGCGACCGTGAAGACGTCGTTGTCCCCAGTGACCAGCGGGCTGTCCACCGGTTCCGCACGTTCCAGCAACGGCAACGCGAAGGGCCCGCACCAGGCTGCGGCCGCTTCGTGCAGGGAGACGTCGAGGTGTTGGCCCTCGCCCGTGTCCCGGGCCGCGAAAGCGGCGACGACGGTGGCGTATGCCGCGTACATGGCACCGGCCATGTCCGCCACCCGCACCCCCACCCGGTCCGCGCGGCCCTCCGTACGATGCGGTACGGCGAAGAAGCCCGACATCGCGAGGAAGTTGAGGTCGTGGCCGGGCCGCTGCGCGTACGGCCCGGTCTGGCCGTACCCGGTGATCGAGCAGAGCACGATCCGCGGGTTGGCGGCCCGCAGGCCGTCATACCCCAGCCCCGAGGCCGCCAGCACACCGGGCCGGTGGCTCTCCACGACGACGTCGCTGTCGCCGACCAGCCGCAGCAGGTCCGCACGGCCCTCCTCGGTGCGCAGGTCGAGCACGACCGACCGCTTGTTGCGGTTGAGCGCGGCGAAGGCGTCCGGGTCCACGAGCCGCCCGTAGTCCCCGGAATGCGGATCCTCGACCTTGACGACGTCGGCCCCCAGATCGGCCATCATCGACGTCGCGAATCCGCCGGGGAGCAGCCGTGACAGGTCCAGGACCCGCAGGCCCGACAATCCGGGCCAGCTCCCCGTCGGATTCCGCGTGTTCCACGTCATGCGAACCCCCAAGCGTGTTGCTGATGTCTATGGAAATCAATCGGCTGATGCACCGTAGACAGCGGGACAAATGTGGAACTGGAGAGAGCCTGGATGTTCTCCTGCCGCTTTCCGGTCGACGGCCCCCGGAACCGAATGTTTTCCGAGAACATGTGCCGTCACCGGCCGAATGCGCCGTCCTCGTCAGAAGGAGCCCGTTCATGTCCTTTGGACCCGCCGCGTCGTCCTGGCCCGCGGACCGCTCCGTCCCCCTCTTCGACCGGTCCGTCGGCGCACTGCTGCGCGAGGCGGCGGCATCCTGCCCGGACACCGTCGCCCTGGTGAGCGTGCCCGACGGCGGCAGGCCCCGGCAGCAGTGGACCTACCGGGAACTGCTCGCGGAGGCGGAGTCCGTCGCGGCCGGTCTGCTGCGGCGCGTGGACATCGGCGACAAGGTCGCCGTCTGGGCGCCGAACGTGGCCCGCTGGCCGGTGTTCGCCTACGCGGCGGCGCTGGCCGGCGTGACCCTGGTGACGCTGAACCCGGCGCTGCGCGCCGACGGTCTGGAGCATGCGCTGCGGGCCTCCGGCGCCTCGCTCCTGGTGCACGCCGAGCACGACCGGGACCACGACATGGCCGCGATCGTCCGCGAGGTCGCCCCGCGGCTGCCCGGCCTGCGCCACATCGTGCCCTTCGGGGCCTGGGACACGCTCCGGGCGAGCGGTCCGCTGCCGTCGGACGAGGAAGTCCGCGCGATCCCCGCCCAGTTGCAGTTCACCTCGGGCACCACGGGCACGCCCAAGGCGGTGTTGCTGTCCCATCGCGCGGTGGTCAACGTCGCCCGTCTCACCTTCGAGGGGCTCGGCGTCCCGCGCGGCGTCACCGTCGTGTGCCCGCTGCCCATGTTCCACACCGCGGGCTGCGTCATCTCCGCCCTCGGACCGCTGTGGAGCGGCGGCACGTTCGTCCTGCTGGAGCGCTTCCACCCGCTGGCCGTGCTGGATGTGCTGCGGGAGCGGCCCGGCGCCCTGCTCACCAGTGTGCCGACGGTGCTGACGTCCTTGTGCGAGGTGGCCGCCGGCCAGGACGCGCGGCCGGTCCTCTCCGCGGTGCTCACCGGCGCCGCCCCTGTGCGCGCCCAGCTCATCCGCGAGACGGAGGAGTTGTTCTCCACGACCGTCTTCAACCTGTACGGACAGACCGAGCTGGCCTCCGTGCTGACCCTGACCCGGCCGGAGGACTCCGCGGAGCTGAAGACCACCACGGTGGGCAGGCCGCTGCCGCACGCCGAGGTGCGGATCGCCGACCCCGCCACCGGGGTGGAGGTGCCGTTCGGCGTGCAGGGCGAGATCTGCGCCCGCGGGTACCAGCGGATGCTCGGTTACCACGGCGACGAGGAGGCCACCGCCCGCAAGGTCGACGCGGACGGCTGGCTGCACACCGGGGACCTCGGCTCGATGGACGCGGACGGCACCCTGCGCGTCACCGGACGCCTCGACGACCTGATCATCCGGGGCGGCGAGAACGTCTCGCCCGCAGCCATCGAGGAACTGCTGTGCACGGTGCCGGAGGTCCGGGACGCCGTCGTCGTCGGCGTCCCGGACGAGAAGTACGGCGAGACCGTGGCCGCCGTCCTGCAACCCGCCGCGGACGGGCCGGGCCCCGACGCCGGGCGGGTGCTCGCCGAATGCGCGCGACGTCTGCCGCCGCACATGGTGCCCGCCGCCCTGTATCTCGCCGAGGACCTTCCGCTCACCTCCTCGGGGAAGGTCCAGCGCTTCCGGGTCCGGGAACTGGTCGTGGCCGGCCTGCTGCCGCCCCTGGCAGCCCGCCCCGTCGCCGCGGCCCGCGGCTGACCACGGCCCCAGGACACCCGCGAGAACGTGAGGACAGCATGAAGATCTCGATGCAGCTGCGCTACGACGGCGACATCGTCCGGGCAGCCCGTGACGTCACCGAGCTGGAACGGGCCGGTCTCGACCTGATCTGGGTGCCCGAGGCCTACGGTTTCGACGCGCCCAGCTTCATGGGCGCAATCGCGGCCCGCACCAGCCGGGTGGAGATCGGTTCGGGGATCATGTCGGTCTACACCCGTACGCCCGCCCTGCTGGCGATGACGGCCGCCGGGGTCGACGCCCTTTCCGAGGGCCGCGCCCATCTCGGCCTGGGCGCCTCGGGTCCGCAGGTCGTGGAGGGGATGCACGGCGTGCCCTACCGGTCCCCGGTGGCCCGTACCCGGGAGACCATCGAGGTGGTGCGCGCCTTCTGGCGGCGCGCGGAACCGGTCGCGTTCGACGGCTCGACGGTCCGGCTCCCGCTGCCCGCCGGCGCCCCGGGCGCCACCGGGCTGGGTACGCCGATGCGGCTGCTCACGCCACCGGTGCGGCCGGAGGTGCCGGTGTGGGTGGCGGCCCTCGGCCCGCACAACGTGCGGATGACGGCCGAGACGGCCGACGGGTGGCTGCCCATGCTGTTCGTGCCGGAGTGGTGCGAGCGCGTCTGGGGCGCGGACCTCAGGGCCGGTGGCGCGGCCCGCGACCCCGGCCGGGCACCGCTGCTGGTCTCCGCGGGCGGGATCCTCGCCCTCGGCCGTGACGCGGCCCGGCACCGCGAGCGGGCACGGGACCGGCTGGCGCTGTTCATCGGCGGCATGGGGGCGCCCGGCCACAACTTCTACTACGACCTGGTGTGCCGCTACGGCTTCGCCCGCGAGGCCGCGGCGATCCAGTCGCTGTTCCTGCGCGGTGAGCGCAGGGCGGCCGCCGCGGCCGTGCCGGCGGCCCTGTTGGAGGCCACCACGCTCTGCGGTCCCGAGTCGTACGTGAAGGACCGCATCGCCGCCTACCGGGAGGCGGGGGTGACCCATCTGGAGGTCGCCCCGGTCGCCGACGAGGGGCGGACCGAGGCGGACCTGGTGGCCCGGGTGAAGGAGCTGTGCGGCTGAGCGGTGACGCCCCGCCTGGCGCGCGGGCGCCCGCCGCACTCCCCCGGTCTCACCCCCTGCGCCGGGCGGCCAGCCGGGTCAGGGGCAGGAAGGCGTACTCGCCGCCGGAGCGCGCCGGTCCCTCCAGGACCTGGCGGTCCACCAGGGCCTCCAGGAAGTCCTCCGCCTCCCGGGAGGAGCAGCCGAGCAGCGCGGCGGTGGCGGGGATGGTGAACGAGGCGGCGCTGCCCACCAGCCGGGACACCGCGTCCCCCAACGCGCTCCCGGTCTCCGGCAGGGCGCGGGTGATCCGCTCGGCCACGTCCAGGTCGCCCATGACCAGCTCCTCCAGCCGCTGCTCCGGGTCCTGCAGTCGCTCCGCCAGCCGGGAGAGCGGCCAGTGCGGACGCGCCGCCAGCCGCATGCCGGCGACCCGTACGGCCAGCGGCAGCCCACCGCACAGCTCATTGATGCGATCGGCCGCACCGCGCTCCGCGCGCACCCGGCTCTCCCCGGCGACGGACGTCAGCAGGGCGGCGGCCTGGTCGGCATCGAACGGGGTGATCCGGAAGTGCCGGGCACCCTCCAGGCCGGACAGCGGCTCCCGGCTGCACACGAGCAGCGCGCTGCTGACCCCGCCCGGCACGAACGGCCGGACGGCCCGCTCACCGGGCGCGTCGTCGAGGACGACGAGCAACTGCCGCTTGGCCAGCAGACTCCGGTAGAGCGCGGTGCGAGCGGGCAGCGACTCGGGGACGGACTCGGCCGGCACGCCGAGTGCGCTCAGGAAGCGTCCCAGCAGCAGCCGCACCTCCTCGGGCGACCCCGAGCCCGGTTCCCCGTGCAGCACGCCGTCGCGGAACGTGGGCCGCGACGAGGCCGCCACCCGGGCGGCCAGGATGGACTTGCCCACGCCGACCGGTCCGTACAGGGCGGCGATGGGCGCGGCGCCGAAGGCGACCTGCGGACCGCGTCCGGTCAGGTGGTGCAGGATCCGCTGCTGCTCCGGCCGGTCCACGTAGTCACGGATGCCGGGCGGCATCTGGAAGGGGCGCGCCGGCTCACCGGCCGGGCGGCGGGCCGCGGGGCGCGGCGCCGTCTCCTCGTCCGTGCGCAGGATGGCCGACTGGGCCCGGCGCAGTTCGTCTCCGGCGCCGATGCCGCTGTCGTTGCGCAGCCGCCGGTCGACCGCGGCGAACATCTCCAGCGCGGTGGCCCGCTGGCCCGAACCGGCCAGCGCGGTGACGAACCGTGCGTGCACCCCCTCGTGGAGGGGGTTGTCCCGGGCGATGGGTCCCAGATGGTCGATGACGTCCTCGTACCGCCCCCGCGGCAGCACGAGGTCGGCGAGCCGCAGCGCGGACGTGACGCGCTGGTGAAGGGCTTCCGCGGCGACCGGGTGGTCGGTGAGCCCGGCCCCCATGCCCTCCAGCACGGGTCCGCGCCACAGGGTGAGGGCCTCTTCGAGCAGAGCGGTCTCGCGTTCCGGCTGCCCCGACTCCCGGGCCTGTCCGGCGAGCCGGACACACCGCCGGAACCACGACAGGTCCAGGTGGTCCTCCTGCGGAACGATCAGTTCGTAGCCACTGGAACGGCGCTTGAGCAGCGCGGGTTCGGCCTCACCGCCCGCATGCGTCACCAGCAGCTGGCGTATCCGGTAGACGTACGTGTGGATCAGCTGCCCGAAGGAGTCGGGTATGTCGTCGCCCCACAGGACGTCGGTGATCTCGTCGCGGTCGACCGGTTGGTTGGCGCGCAGTGCCAGCAGACCCAGCAGGCTCTGCTGCTTCGGCGTACCCGTGGCCACCTCTGCCGGTCCCCGGTGCGCCGTGAGCCTGCCGAGGATCCGCAGCGCGAGCGGCTCGGGGCCGGCGTGCGCGGTCGGGCCGGACTCCGCGGGCCCGGGTCCGGGACACAGCACGGGCTCGTCGAGGACTTCGGCGAGCCGCTGCAGGGAACTGGCCCGGGGTGCGCGCACACGGCCTTGTTCGATCTCGCGGAGCGTGCGCAGGCTGAGCCCCGATCTCTCGGCGACCGCCCGCTGGCTGACTCCCCGCCGGACGCGCGCGGTACGAACGATGGTGGCTATATCTCGGTGAGCGATCGGCGCCATGCCCTTTCCGCGCCCCCTTTCTGTTTCGTTTCGTCGAGCAACTCGAGTGGGCCGGGTACCGCGTGGACCGACGTCCCGGACTGAGCGGAATGCATGATTCCCACCGTCAGTCCCACACCATGGAATCGCTCGGGTCGACCGGAAGGGTCGTTCCCGTGACCGCGGTGACCACGGCGGTCAGCGACACCTCCTCATCCGCGGAAGCGGTGGCGGCCCCGGCACCGAGAAGGCCGAAGAGCACGGCGAAAACGGTCACAACGCGGCGCATGGCGCGATTCATGAAATCCCCCTGATACAAGCTCCGGCTCTCTGCCGGATCACGTCTTGGCTGACGTGACTTCACTGTCGCGCGGCCCGCCGTGATACTTGAAGGCTTTACGGCTGGACGGAAGCGTCCCCGTCCGGTTCCGTCCAGCGGGTCACCGAATGCGTCTCTTCGCTCGCCGGGCGATCGACGGCGCTCTCGTACCGGGAGCGGTCCTCCCGGTACGGGTGGGCGTGGTCGCCGCCCCCGTCCAGGAACGCGTCGTGATACCGGGCGACGAGCACGCCACCGCAGGAGTGCACCCGGTAGCCGCGCAACGGCCCTGCCTGCACCATGTGCAGCGCGAGGCGCAGGGCGCTGCGCTCGGCGTCGCGCAGCCTGCCCACGGCGTGGAAGAAGCCCAGGGTGAGCCCCCCGCCGGGCAGGGCGTGGACGCTGACGTGCTCGAGGGCGTCGGCCGGCTGCGCGGCGGCCAGGAGCCAGTCGGTGAGACCGACGGGGATTCCCAGCGGACGAGAGGCGCGCATTTGAACGTGAATGAGATGCATGTCGCGACCATTTCGAGGGTCTGGCCACCTGAACAAGCCCATGGGCTCGCCTCTTCGGGCCATGGAACAAAGCGGCCATCAATTGGCTACCGCAACGCACCGCCATCGTGTCATGATCAGCGAACAGTCACGTCGCCCTGAGGAGATTCGTCAATGCTGGAGCTGCTGGGCCTGGACACCACGGCTGAAGCAGTGTATAGGTGCATGCTAGCCAATCCAGAGGCAGGAGTCGCCGCCCTCACCCGCCTGACCGGCCTGCCGGAGCGGGAAATCCGCGACAGCCTCGACTTGCTCAGCGAACTCGCGCTGATCCACCCGAAGAATGCGGAATCAGAAACTCCGCGCGTGGTGTCGCCTGACCTGGGACTGGAAATTCTCCTGGCGAGGCAGCAAGCGGAATTGGCGGTTCACCAGTCCAGGGTCGAGGCGTCCCGAGCGGCGGCGGCGGAACTCATGGCCCAGTACGCCGACATGCGTCTGCAGGCGACCGCCACCAACGGCAACATCCTGTCCGGCGTCGCGGCCGTGCGGGACCAGCTGGCGTCGATGACCCGGAAGGTCCGCGACGAGGTCCTGTGCTTCGCACCGAACGGCGCGCACTCGGAAGCGAGCCTGCGCGCGGCGCAGCCCCTGGACGAGCAACTGCTCGACCGCGGGGTGACGATGCGCACCGTGTACCTGGACAGTGTGCGCAACAGCCCCCACACCCAGGCGTACGCCGAGTGGCTGGCAGAACGCGGCGGAGAGGTGCGTACGGTCCCCTCCCTGCCGGTGCGGATGATCATCACCGACCGCGAGTGCGCCGTCATCTCGGCCAACGCCGAGAGTTCGGGCGACGGAGCCGTGGTCATCTCCGGCGAGGGGACACTGGCGGCGCTGTGCGCCCTCTTCGAGAGCATCTGGGCCACCGCGACGCCGCTGGGTGCCGTGCCGAGGCCCGACAAACGGGGGCTCACCCCTCAGGAGAGCCAGGCCCTGGAATTCCTCTACCAGGGTCACACCGACGAGACGATCGCGAAGCGGCTCGGCGTCTCGCCCCGCACCGCGCGACGGATCGCCAACACCCTGATGACCAGGCTGGGCGCCCGCAGCCGTTTCCAGGCCGGTGCGAAGGCCGTCCAGATCGGCTGGCTCCACGAGCAGCCGGACGCCTGAACGGGCGACGTCCCCCCGGACCCTCGCTGCTGTGGGCCCCGCGCCGTGCGGCCCGCACGCGGCAGGCCTCCCTCACCGGCCCTCTTCTCCGGTGCGCTGGTGTCCCTGCCCCGGCGAGCGGCCGGTCCGGAGCCGGCGGACTACTGCCGGTCCGCCGCCTGCCCACGGTCCGGCACCAGTTCCTGCGCGCGCAGCGCGGTGGCCCCGTGACACTCGCGCACCATGCCGCCCGCCACCACGCCGTCATCGGACACCTGGCGTACCGGCCGGCGGCGGTACCGCGGCGGCAGGAAGCCCTCGGCCCAGCGCGGGGCCCGCGGGGTGACGCGCGGGAGCAGCAGGAGCACCAGGCCCACCGCGCTGAGGAACACCACGCCCAGCACGATCCACATCGACGCCGAGTTCACCGAGTACGCCAGCGCGCCGAAGCCGATCAGAGCCGACCAGAAGTACATGATCAGCACGGCCCGGCTGTGCGAGTGGCCGATCTCCAGCAGCCGGTGGTGCAGATGGCCCCGGTCGGCGGCGAACGGGGACTGGCCCCGCCAGGTACGGCGGACGATCGCCAGCACCAGGTCGGCGGCCGGCACGGCGATGATCGTCAGCGGCAGCAGGAGCGGGATGTAGACCGGGACCGTCTGGTGGACCGCCGCCTTCTCCGACCCCGTGAAGAGCGCGAGCGCGTCCGGGTCCACCTGGCCGGTGATGGAGATCGCGCCCGCCGACAGCACCAGGCCGATCAGCATCGAGCCGGAGTCGCCCATGAAGATCCGCGCAGGGTGCATGTTGTGCGGCAGGAAGCCCAGGCACATGCCCATCAGGATCGCCGCGAAGAGGGTCGCCGGCGCCGCGGACTCGATGCCGTACGAGTACCAGATCCGGTAGGCGTACAGGAAGAACGCCGCCGCCGCGATGCACACCATGCCGGCCGCGAGACCGTCCAGGCCGTCCACGAAGTTCACCGCGTTGATCGTGATCACGACCAGCGCGACCGTCAGGAGCGTGCCCTGCCACTGGGTCAGGGCGACGTTGCCGACGCCCGGGATGGGCAGCCACAGGATCGTCAGACCCTGCATGACCATCACGCCCGCGGCGATCATCTGACCGCCCAGCTTGATCAGCGCGTCGATCTCGAACTTGTCGTCCAGGACGCCGATCAGCCAGATCAGGGCGGCACCGGAGAGCAGCGCCCGTGGCTCGTTCGACTTGGCGAAGACCTCGTTGAGGTTGGTCAGATGGTCCGCGACCAGCAGGCCCGCGCACAGGCCGAAGAACATGGCGATACCGCCGAGCCGCGGAGTGGGTTCCCGGTGCACGTCACGGGCCCGGATCTCCGGCATCGCCCCGGCCACGATCGCGAACTTCCGTACCGGCCCTGTCAGCAGGTACGTCACCGCGGCCGTGATGCAGAGCGTCAGCAGGTATTCACGCACAGGCTTCCCCACTTGTCTCACTGGCCATCTCAGCCTCACACCCTAGCGCCGCGGGCACATGGATGAGGACTGCCGGGTACCCGGCGATGGTTGCACGGGGGGCTGTGCGGACGGCTGCGTCTGCCCCTCCTCACCCGGGATACGGGGGGAACATCCCGGTGAGTTCACGCACGTCCGCGCGTGCCTGGGTCACATCGGTCCCGCCGCGCAGCACGGCCGCCAGCAGCGCCGCGATCCGCACCATCTCCGCCTCGCCCATGCCCTGCGTGGTCACGGCGGCCGTACCCAGGCGCAGTCCGCGGCCGTCGCCGTGCGGCAGCGCGCAGCAGTCCAGCACCAGCCCGGCCGCCTGCAGCCGGCCGCGTGCGGTGCGGCCGTCCACGCCGAGCGGGGCCGGGTCCGCGGTGATCAGGTGGGTGTCGGTGCCGCCGGTGATGACGGCCAGCCCCTCCGCGGCCAGGTGACCGGCGAGCACGCGCCCGTTGGCGACCACCTGGCGGGCGTACGCGGCGAACGCCGGTGTCGCCGCCTCACCGAACGCGACGGCCTTGGCGGCGATGGTGTGCATCTGGGCGCCGCCCTGGGTGAAGGGAAAGACGGCCCGGTCCACGCGCTGGGCCAGCTCGGCAGAGCACAGCAGCATCCCGCCGCGCGGGCCGCGCAGCACCTTGTGGGTGGTCGCGCACACGATGTCCGCGTACGGCACCGGGTTCGGCGCCGCACCACCGGCGACCAGCCCGATCGGATGCGCGGCGTCGGCGATCAGATAGGCCCCGACCTCGTCGGCCACCGCACGGAAGAAGGCGTAGTCGATGTGGCGGGGGTAGGCGATGGAGCCGCACACGATGGCCTTGGGGCGGTGGTTACGGGCCAGGTGGCGCACCTGGTCGTGGTCGATCAGGCCGGTCTCGGCGTCGACGCCGTAACCGACGAAGTCGAACCAGCGGCCGGAGAAGTTCGCCGGCGAGCCGTGGGTGAGGTGGCCGCCGTGGGGCAGGCCGAGGGCGAGAACCGTGTCGCCGGGGCGCAGCAGGGCCGCGTAGGCGGCCAGCACGGCCGAGGAGCCGGAGTGGGACTGCACGTTGGCGTGCTCGGCGCCGAACAGGGCCTTGGCCCGGTCCATGGCGGCACGCTCGGCGACGTCGACGATCTCGCAGCCGCCGTGGTGCCGGGCACCGGGATACCCCTCGGCGTACTTGTTGGCGAGCGCCGAGCCGAGGGCGGCCAGCACGGCCGGCGAGCAGTAGTTCTCGGCGGCGATCAGCTGGAGCGTCGTCGACTGCCGCTGGAGCTCCCCCAGCAGTATCTCGGCCATCGCCGGATCCTGCCGCCGCAGGGCATCGGTCTCATGGACGGTGGTGACCGACATGACGGGCTCCGGGCTGTCGACGGTGACGTATCCCCAATGTAGGCCCGCCCCCCGACGAACGCGCGACCGTCACGCCGCCGCTGTCCGCTTGCGTACGAGCGGGTACTCCCGTCGGCGCAGTCGGCGTGCGGCCGCGCGGCGCCGCCGCACGCACAACGCCCGCACCGCACCCTCCCGCACGCGTCAGGCGCGCGCCGGCACCCCCGTCAGGGCGGTGACGACCGGGTCCAGGGCGTCCCGTATCTCGTCGCCGATCGAGCGGAAGAACGTCAGGGGGGCGCCATAGGGGTCGTACACCTCGTCCGCCTCCGCCGTCGGAGCCAGCAACCAGCCCCGCAGCGCCGCCGCCGCCCGCACCAGCGCCCGCGCCCGCAACACCACGCCGTCCTCCAGCGGCGGCAGCGTGGCGGGATCTATGGCGCGGACCAGGCGGGTGAACTCCTTCAGGGTGAAGGTGCGCAGCCCGGCCGAATGGCCCATGGAGATGACCTGGGCGCGGTGGTCGCGGGTGGCGGTCAGGACCAGGTCGGCCCTGATCACGTGTTCGTCCAGCAGCTCCCGGCCGACGAAGCCGGAGGTGTCCGCACCGAACTCGGCCAGCACCGTCTCCGCGTGGGACTCCATGGAGGCGCCCTCGTGGCCCCAGGTGCCCGCGCTCTCCACGATCAGCCCGCCGCCCAGTACGCCGAGCCGCTCCGCGACGAAGTGGCGGGTCAGCCGCTCGGTGATGGGCGAGCGGCACACGTTGCCGGTGCTGACGTGGAGGATGCGGAAGGTGTCGCGCGGGAACCCGAACGTCGTCGTCTCCTCCGCGCTGTAGCCCCCGCCGCCTATGCCACGCCCCGCTTCAGGGGCCGTCAATTCGCCACCTCGAGGTCGGGTACCACCTTGCGCAGCTCGTCCGGGGAGATCGCGCCCTCGCGCAGCAGCAGCGGCACCTCACGGGAGACGTCCACGATGGACGACGGCACGATGCCCGGGGTGGGCCCGCCGTCGAGGTAGACGGAGACGGAGTCGCCGAGCATCTGCTGGGCGGCGTCGCAGTTCTCCGGCGCCGGGTGACCGGTGAGGTTGGCGGAGGACACGGCCATCGGACCGACCTCGGTGAGCAGCTCGATGGCGACCGGGTGCAGCGGCATGCGCACGGCGACCGTGCCGCGGGTGTCGCCGAGGTCCCACTGGAGGGACGGCTGGTGCCGGGCGACGAGCGTCAGGGCGCCCGGCCAGAACGCGTCGACCAGTTCCCAGGCCAGCTCGGAGAAGTCCGTGACGAGGCCGTGCAGGGTGTTCGGGGAGCCGATGAGGACGGGGGTGGGCATGTTGCGGCCCCGGCCCTTGGCGGCGAGCAGGTCGCTGACGGCCTCCGAGGAGAACGCGTCGGCGCCGATCCCGTACACCGTGTCGGTCGGCAGCACCACCAGCTCGCCCCGGCGGACGGCGGACGCTGCCTCGCGCAGACCCGTCACGCGGTCGGTCGCGTCGTTGGTGTCGTATCGCCGTGCCATGACTAACTGGCCTCCTCGTACACGTACTGCGGGGTGGGGGTCTGCGGGGTGCTCACGGCAGCGCCTTGCGGGCGGTGGCGAAGCGGGGGCGCTTGTTGAGGTCGGGGTGGTCGGCCGCGTCGGCCCAGCCCCGCTCCTCGGTGAAGATCCACGGCACCTGGCCGCCCTGGGTGTCGGCGTGCTCGATCACGACGACACCACCGGGGCGCAGCAGCCGGTGCGCGGTGCGTTCGATGCCCCGGATGAGGTCGAGCCCGTCCTCACCGGAGAACAGGGCCAGCTCCGGGTCGTAGTCGCGGGCCTCCGGGGCGACGTACTCCCACTCGGTGAGCGGGATGTACGGCGGGTTGGAGATGACCAGGTCGACCTGGCCGTCCAGGTCGGGGAAGGCCGTGAGGGCGTCACCCTGGCGCAGGTCGACCCGCGACCCGGACACGTTCTTGCGCGTCCACACCAGGGCGTCCTCGGACAGTTCCACGGCGTGGACGCGTGAGCGCGGCACCTCCTGGGCGAGGGCCAGCGCGATGGCGCCGGAGCCGGTGCACAGGTCGACGATGCACGGTTCCACGACGTCCATGGCGCGTACGGCGTCTATCGCCCAGCCGACCACGGACTCCGTCTCCGGCCGGGGCACGAACACCCCCGGCCCGATCTGGAGCTCCAGGTACCGGAAGTACGCCCGCCCGGTGATGTGCTGGAGCGGCTCGCGCTGCTCGCGCCGGGCGATGACCTCCCAGTACCGGGCGTCGAAGTCGGTGTCCTTCACGGAGTGGAGTTCGCCGCGCTTCACGCCGTGCACGAAGGCGGCCAGCTCCTCCGCGTCGTTGCGCGGCGAGGGCACGCCGGCGACGGCCAGCCGCTGGGTGGCCTGGGCCACCTCCGCGAGCAGCAGGTTCACGCGAGTCCTCCGTGTCGTACTCGTGCGGGCGTACGGGTCTTACGCGGCGGCGAGCTTCGCCGCCGAGTCCGCGTCGACGCAGGCCTGGATGACCGCGTCGAGGTCGCCGTCCAGGACCTGGTCCAGGTTGTACGCCTTGAAGCCGACGCGGTGGTCGGAGATGCGGTTCTCCGGGAAGTTGTAGGTGCGGATCTTCTCGGAGCGGTCGACGGTGCGGACCTGGCTGCGGCGGGCGTCGGCGGCCTCCCGCTCGGCCTCCTCCTGCGCCGCCGCGAGCAGCCTGGAACGCAGGATACGCAGCGCCTGCTCCTTGTTCTGGAGCTGGCTCTTCTCGTTCTGGCAGGAGGCGACGACTCCGGTCGGCAGGTGCGTGATCCGCACCGCGGAGTCGGTGGTGTTGACGGACTGGCCGCCCGGGCCGGAGGACCGGTAGACGTCGATGCGGAGGTCGTTGGGGTTGATCTCGACGTCGACCTCCTCGGCCTCCGGCGTGACCAGCACACCGGCGGCGGAGGTGTGGATACGGCCCTGCGACTCGGTGGCCGGCACCCGCTGCACGCGGTGCACCCCGCCCTCGTACTTCAGCCGGGCCCACACGCCCTGACCGGGCTCGGTCGCGCCCTGGCCGCCCTTGGTCTTCACGGCGACCTGGACGTCCTTGTAACCGCCCAGCTCGGACTCGGTGGCGTCGATGATCTCGGTCTTCCAGCCGACGCGCTCGGCGTAGCGCAGGTACATGCGCAGCAGGTCGCCGGCGAACAGGGCCGACTCGTCACCGCCGGCGCCCGCCTTGATCTCCAGAATGACGTCCTTGTCGTCACTCGGGTCGCGCGGGACGAGCAGCAGCCGCAGCTTCTCGGTCAGCGTCTCGCGCTGCTTCTCCAGCTCCTTGACCTCGACGGCGAACTCGGGCTCGGCGGCCGCGTACTCGCGCGCGGTCACCATGTCGTCGCCGGTCTGCTTCCAGGAACGGTACGTGGCGACGATCGGGGTCAGCTCGGCGTAGCGCTTGTTCAGCTTGCGCGCGTTCGCCTGATCGGCGTGGACCGACGGGTCGGCGAGCTTCTTCTCCAGGTCGGCGTGCTCGACGACGAGTTCCTCGACGGCCTCGAACATTCTGGGCTCCTGTACTGCGGTGAAGGAAAGGGCGGGCGACCAAAAACGCCGGTCCCGGGCACACCCCGCGAGCGGGCGTGACCGTGGACCGGCGAAATGGGGCTCGCTACTTCTTGGAGCCGGCGGCAGCCTTGCCGAAGCGGGCCTCGAAGCGGGCCACACGGCCACCGGTGTCGAGGATCTTCTGCTTGCCCGTGTAGAACGGGTGGCACTCGGAGCACACCTCAGCCCGGATGGCGCCGGACTCGATGGTGCTGCGGGTGGTGAACGACGCGCCACAGGTGCAGCTGACCTGCGTCTCGACGTACTCGGGGTGGATGTCGCGCTTCAAGGTGTCTCCTAGGTATCGGGAGGGCGCCGGGTCGCCGCCACGGGATGCGGGGGCGTGAACCGGAGCCGACGTACCAGTCTGCCAGGACTGGTGCCATCCACCCAAACCGGGGGTGCGGTTGTTCTATTCCTGCGGGCCCCGGGCGGGCCGGGGCCGGGCCGGCGGCCGGCGTTCGTGGCCGCGCGGTGGAGCCGGTGGGCGTCGCACAGCCGCGCGCGTCCTAGCCGGTCACGACGCCCGTGGCCTCGCCCGTGGCCGTGCCTGCCGTGGCCGCCGCGGGGATCGGCCGGTCGTTCTTCAGGGCGTTCCACACCAGCGAGGCCTTGTCCCGCTCCAGGAGGACCCGGTTGGGGTTGGCCGGGTCGTACCGCACGGGCAGCGTGACCATCTTCATGTGCGAGGAGCCGATGCCCTTGAGGCCGCCTGCGAAGTCCATCAGCGCGTTGACCGAGCCGAGGTCGGAGTCGGTGGTGACGGCCTTGGTGGCGGTGTCGGCGAGGTCGAACAGCTTCTTGGGGTTCGTGAGGACGCCGACGTGCTCGACCTGGTCGATCAATGCCTTGACGAAGGCCTGCTGGAGCTGGATGCGGCCGAGGTCGGAGCCGTCGCCCACGCCGTGCCGGGTGCGGACCAGGCCGAGGGCCCGCTCGCCGTCCAGGGTGTGCGCGCCGGCCTCGAGGTGCAGGTGGCTCTGCGGGTCGTCGATGGCCTTGGTGGTCTTCACCCGGACCCCGCCGAGGTCGTCGATGAGTCTCTGGAAGCCCTCGAAGTCGACCTCCAGGTAGTGGTCCATGCGGATGCCGCTGAGGGACTCGACGGTCTTCACCGCACAGGCCGCGCCCCCGGTGGAGTACGCCTCGTTGAACATCACGGCGGAGGCGGCGGGGTGCGCGGTGCCCTTGGTGTCGGTGCACCGGGGGCGGTCGACGAGGGTGTCCCGGGGGATGGAGACCACGCCGGCCCGCCGGTGGCCCTCGTACACGTGGACGATCATCGCCGTGTCGGAGCGGGCGCTGCCGTCGTCGGAGCCGCCGCCGAGCTTCCTGTTCTTGCCGGACCGGGTGTCCGAGCCGAGGACCAGGATGTTCTCGGATCCGTTGTCGATCTTCGTGGGCCGGTCGCTGCCGAGGGCCTGGTTGATGTCGACGCTGCGGATGTTGCCGTTGAGCTTGAAGTACACGAACCCGGCGCCGGCACCGCCCAGCACGACCACGCCCGCGGCCGTCCAGGCCGTCACGCGCAGGGCCTTGCGGCGCGAGCTGCGGGCCTTGCGGCGGTGGCCCTTGCCCCCGCGGCGGGGTCCGGTCGTGCCCGGCTCGGTTATGGCGGGATCGGGCGTGCTCTCGGCGGCCACAGCGCTCCTCGGTCTCGTCGGTCGGCTACCCCCTGCTGTCAGGGTCGGGCGCGGTTCTCACCGCTCCATCGTCGCTCCGCCGGGTCAGACGGAGAAACCGGGAAAAGGGTTGCACGACGCGGAGTGCCCACCGCGTCCGGAAAGGGCCGCATTGGGTGGTCGCCCTCTTCCGGCCGGCCCTGTTCACCTGCTGTTTCGCCGCCGGAGGCCGTACCTGAGGGCATCGGTGCCCGCCCGGATCCCTGTGGCAAAGATCTCGGGCCACGCGTCCTTTCCCCCCGGTGCGACGAGCCCGCCCCCCGTCCACAGGGACGGGGGGCGGGCTCGTGCGGCTCAGGGACGCGGAGACGTTCAGTCACCGTTTCCCGGCGTCGGCGTCGTCTTCTGGATCTGCATCAGGAACTCGCCGTTCGACTTGGTCTGCTTCATCTTGTCCAGCAGCAGCTCGATGGCCTGCTGCTGGTCCAGCGCGTGCAGCACACGGCGCAGCTTCCAGGTGACGGCCAGCTCGTCGCTGCCGAGCAGGATCTCTTCCTTACGGGTACCGGACGCGTCGACGTCCACCGCCGGGAAGATGCGCTTGTCGGCGAGCTTGCGGTCGAGCTTGAGCTCCGCGTTGCCGGTGCCCTTGAACTCCTCGAAGATCACCTCGTCCATACGGGACCCGGTGTCCACCAGCGCGGTGGCGAGGATGGTCAGCGAACCGCCGTCCTCGATGTTCCGCGCCGCACCGAAGAACCGCTTCGGCGGGTACAGCGCGGTCGAGTCGACACCACCGGACAGGATGCGGCCGGAGGCCGGGGCCGCCAGGTTGTAGGCACGGCCCAGACGCGTGATCGAGTCGAGCAGCACGACGACGTCGTGGCCCAGCTCCACCAGCCGCTTGGCACGCTCGATGGCCAGCTCGGCGACCGTGGTGTGGTCCTCGGCCGGGCGGTCGAAGGTCGAGGAGATGACCTCGCCCTTGACCGACCGCTGCATGTCGGTGACCTCTTCCGGACGCTCGTCGACGAGGACGACCATCAGGTGGCACTCGGGGTTGTTGTGCGTGATCGCGTTGGCGATCGCCTGCATGATCATGGTCTTGCCGGTCTTCGGCGGGGCCACGATCAGACCGCGCTGCCCCTTGCCGATCGGCGCGACGAGGTCGATGATCCGGGTCGTCAGCACGCCCGGGTCGGTCTCCAGGCGGAGGCGGTCCTGCGGGTAGAGCGGGGTCAGCTTGTTGAACTCCGGGCGGCCACGGCCGTGTTCGGGCGCCATGCCGTTGACGGAGTCGAGGCGGACCAGCGCGTTGAACTTCTCGCGGCGCTCACCCTCCTTGGGCTGGCGGACCGCGCCGGTGAGGTGGTCACCCTTGCGCAGGCCGTTCTTGCGGACCTGCGCGAGGGAGACGTACACGTCGTTCGGGCCGGGCAGGTAGCCGGACGTCCGGATGAACGCGTAGTTGTCCAGGATGTCCAGGATGCCCGCGACGGGGATCAGGACGTCGTCGTCGGTGACCTGCGGCTCGGCGATCTCGTCGCGGCCACGACGGCCACGGCGGTCGCGGTAGCGGCCCCGACGGCCACGGCGGCCGCCCTCGAAGTCGTCGTCGTCCTGCTGCTGGCGGTCGCGGTCGCGGTCCTGGCGGCCCCCGCCCTGCTGCTGGCCCTGCTGCTGACGGTCCTGACGGCCACCGCCCTGGCCCTGCTGCTCGTCGCCCTTGCCGCGGCGGTCACGGTCCCGGTCGCGGCCGCGCTCGCGGCGGTCACGGCGGCCACGGCCCTCGCCGTCACCGGCGTCGCCCTGCTGCTGAGACTGCTGCGCGGACGCCTCGGTCCTGGACTCGCTCTTGGCCTCGGCGACGACCGTGTCGGCGCCGCTGCCGGCCGGGCTGCCCGCATCCGCGGTGGCGCGGCGGCGACGGCGCTCGACGGGGGCGTCGTCCCCCCCACGCTCGGCCTCGCTCGCGCGGGCGGGGCCCCCGGCGGGCTGGCCGGGGATCTCGATCTGCTGCTGGGCCACGGCCTTGTCGGCGGGCGCCTCGGACCTGGCCTCGGTCTTCTTCTCCGCGCTCTCGGCGGAGTCGCCGGTGCGGGCCTTGGAGGTGGCCCGGCGCTTCGGCTTGGTCTCGGTGGCGGTCTCGGCCTTGGGGGCGGCGCCCCCGGAGGCCTGCGCCTCCTTGATGACCTCGATCAGCTGGCTCTTGCGCATCCGCGCGGTGCCCCTGATGCCGAGGCCCGAGGCGACCTGCTGGAGCTCGGCCAGCACCATGCCCTCGAGGCCGGTACCGCGGCGCCGCCGGGAGCCGGCACCGGTGGCAGGCGCGGAGGCGTCCGTGGAGGGCGCGGCAGCGGTCTCCTCGACACGTGCGCCCATCAGATCGGTGGTGTCGCTCACGAAGGGTCCTTCCCTGGAGCGGACGTCGGCCTGTCTGGCTCGGCGACCGGTTGTGCTGTCCGGCTACGGTCCTGTCTTCTGTGAACCGTGCCGGGGCGGTGGTCCGCCAAAACGGCGGAAGAAATGTGCGGTGATGGCGCTTCCACGAGCCGTGGCACCGAGTGTCACGTGGCGCGGTTGCACCTGTTCCGGAGCTCCCCCAGAGGGGATACCCCCACCGGCGGCCCGCTCAGCGCTCGCATACGACGTACTGCCCAGGTACGGCGCAAGGAACACGGAGTGGCGCGGGAGGCTCCCGGAAGAATGTCTGTCCCGGACGGGGACACGAGGCACCTCGCCATGGTGAGGTCGGGTGCAGACTTGAGATTAACACTACCGGATCCAACAAACATTCCCCCTCTCCAAATCCGGCAACCGCGTGTCAGGGCGCAAGCGGCAGCACGCTCGCTCCCTGTACGTCGAGGTCCAGCCGGTTGGCGGCCCACTCGGCGCCGGCCAGGGCTTCCACCTTGTCGGCGGTACCCGCGTCGGCGAGGGCCATGACGGTGGGTCCGGCGCCGGAGATGACGGCCGGGACGCCGTCGGCGCGCAGCCGCTCCACCAGCGCCGCGCTGTCCGGCATCGCCGGGGCGCGGTACTCCTGGTGGAGACGGTCCTCGGTGGCGGGCAGCAGCAGCTCGGGGCGCCTGGTCAGCGCCTCGACGAGCAGGGCGGCGCGGCCCGCGTTGGCGGCGGCGTCGACGTGCGGCACGGAGCGCGGGAGCAGGCCGCGCGCGGTCTCGGTGAGGACCGGCTTCCCGGGCACGAAAACCACCGGAACGATGGAACGGTGGGGCTCCATCCTGATGGCCCGGGCGGCGCCCGCCTCCATCCAGGACAGGGTGAAGCCGCCGAGCAGGCACGCGGCCACGTTGTCGGGGTGGCCCTCGATCTCGGTGGCCAGCTCCAGCAGTGCGACGTCGTCCAGGCGCGGCTCGCCGCCTATGGTCACCGCGCGTGCGGCGACGATGCCGGCGCAGATGGCGGCGGAGGAGGAGCCGAGACCCCGGCCGTGCGGGATGCGGTTGGCGCAGACGATCTCCAGGCCCCGGGGCTGGCCGCCCAGCAGGTCGAAGGCCGTGCGCAGGGAGCGGACGAGGAGGTGGCTCTCGTCGCGCGGGAGGGTCTGGCTGCCCTCGCCCGCGATGTCGACGTGCAGCCCGGAGTCGGCCACCCGGACGACCACGTCGTCGTAGAGCCCCAGCGCGAGACCCAGGGCGTCGAAGCCGGGGCCGAGGTTGGCGCTGGTGGCGGGGACGCGCACCCGGACGGCGGCGGCGCGGAACGCTGGACCGGCCATCGCTCGTTGACTCTCCTTGAGCTGCGTGACTGTCGAATGACGCTCGATGGATTCGATGGTCATTCGGTGGACTGCCGATGACTGACGTACGAAGACCCGTCGGGCCGCGGAGACGACGCGGCGCCGTGCCACACGCGGGGGCATATGCGGTGGGCGGGTTGGATACAGCCTATCGAAGGAAGGATGCCTGGCGACATAGGGCGCACAGGAGGCGCACGATGCGTGTCACAAGCCCCCTGTGCACCTGTCAGGGACGGCCCCGGATCAGGGGCGCCCGGACCGAGGCACGGGGCCCGAGCGCCCGGCCGGCGCCCGGCCCGGATGCCATGGCCCGGGCGCGCGGACGACGCACCCGGGCATTGACCGTCAGGCGAGGCCGAGGCGCTCGGCCGCGGTGGCCGCGTCGACCGGGACGGTGACCGGCTGCGGGGCACCGGCGACGGCCCAGTCGGGGTCCTTCAGGCCGTTGCCGGTGACGGTGCACACGATGCGCTGCCCCGGGTCGACCTTGCCCTGCTCGGCGGCCTTGAGCAGACCGGCCACGGAGGCGGCGGAGGCGGGCTCCACGAAGACGCCCTCCTGCGCGGCCAACAGCCGGTAGGCGCGCAGGATCTCACGGTCCGTCACCTCGTCGATGACACCGCCGGACTCGTCCCGCGCGGCCAGGGCGTACTGCCAGGAGGCGGGGTTGCCGATGCGGATGGCGGTGGCGATGGTCGACGGGTCCTTGACGACCTCGCCGCGCACGATCGGGGCGCTGCCGGAGGCCTGGAAACCCCACATCCGGGGAGTCCCGGCGGCGATGCCGTCGGCGGCGTACTCCCGGTAGCCCCGCCAGTAGGCGGTGATGTTGCCCGCGTTGCCGACCGGCAGGACATGGATGTCCGGCGCGTCGCCGAGCATGTCGACGATCTCGAAGGCGGCCGTCTTCTGCCCCTCGATGCGCACCGGGTTGACCGAATTCACCAGCGCCACGGGGTAGTTCTCGCTCAGTGCGCGCGCCAGGGTGAGGCAGTCGTCGAAGTTGCCGTCCACCTGGAGGATCTTCGCGCCGTGCACGAGGGCCTGGCCCATCTTGCCGAGCGCGATCTTGCCCTGCGGCACGAGGACCGCGGACACCATACCGGCGCGTACGGCGTACGCGGCGGCGGAGGCGGAGGTGTTGCCGGTGGAGGCGCAGATGACCGCCTTGGCCCCCTCCTCCTTCGCCTTGCTGATGGCCATGGTCATGCCGCGGTCCTTGAAGGACCCCGTGGGGTTCGCTCCCTCCACCTTCAGGTGGACCTCGCAGCCCGTGCGCTCGGAGAGCACCTGCGCGGGCACGAGGGGCGTGCCGCCCTCGCGGAGCGTCACGACCGGCGTGGTGTCGGAGACCGGAAGCCTGTCCCGGTACTCCTCGATGATTCCGCGCCACTGGTGGGTCATTGCTGGTTACTCTCCTTCAACCCGCATGATGCTGGCGACACCCCGCACGGTGTCGAGCTTGCGCAGTGCCTCGACGGTCCCGGTGAGGGAGGCGTCGGAGGCCCGGTGGGTGACGACGACGAGGGAGGCCTCGCCGTCCTTGCCCTGCTGCCGCACGGTGTCGATGGAGACGCCGTGTTCGGCGAAGACGGTGGCGACCTGGGCGAGCACGCCCGGTTTGTCGGCCACGTCGAGGCTGATGTGGTAGCGGGTGACGACCTCGCCCATCGACGAGACGGTCAGGTCGGCGTACGCCGACTCGCCGGGTCCGGTGGTGCCGTTGAGCCGGTTGCGGCAGACGGCGACCAGGTCGCCGAGGACCGCGGAGGCGGTCGGGGAACCGCCGGCGCCGGGGCCGTAGAACATCAGCTGCCCGGCCGCGTCGGACTCCACGAAGACGGCGTTGTACGCGCCGCGCACCGAGGCGAGCGGGTGGCTGAGCGGGATCATCGCCGGATGCACGCGCGCGGTGACCGACGCCCCGTCCTTGGCGCGCTCGCAGATGGCGAGCAGCTTGATGGTGCAGCCCATCTCCGCGGCCGAGCGGAAGTCGGCGGCGGTGACCTCGGACATGCCCTCGCGGTAGACGTCGTCCAGCCGCACGCGCGTGTGGAAGGCGATACCGGCCAGGATCGCGGCCTTGGCGGCGGCGTCGAAGCCCTCGACGTCGGCGGTCGGGTCGGCTTCCGCGTAGCCGAGGGCGGTGGCCTCGTCCAGGGCCTCCTGGTAGCCCGCCCCCGTGGAGTCCATCTTGTCGAGGATGAAGTTGGTGGTCCCGTTGACGATGCCGAGGACGCGGTTGACCTTGTCGCCGGCGAGGGACTCGCGCAGCGGCCGGATCAGCGGGATGGCACCGGCGACGGCGGCCTCGTAGTAGAGGTCCTTGCCGTGCTGCCCGGCGGCGGCGTGCAGCGCGGCCCCGTCCTGGGCGAGCAGCGCCTTGTTGGCCGAGACGACGGAGGCACCGTGCTCGAAGGCGGTCGTGATGAGGGTCCGCGCGGGCTCGATCCCGCCGATGACCTCGACGACCACGTCGATGTCGCCGCGTTTGACGAGGGCGGTGGCGTCGGTGGTGACGAGGGCCGGATCGATGCCCTCCCGGACCCTGGCGGGCCGCCGGACCGCGACACCCGCGAGTTCCACCGGGGCGCCGATCCGGGCGGCGAGGTCGTCGGCGTGCGTCGTCATGATGCGCGCCACCTCTGAGCCGACCACTCCGCAGCCCAGCAGCGCCACCTTCAGCGGACGCGTACGCATCATCCGACCTCGTTTCCTCATACCGTCTACGGTTGGACCAGTCTCACTCACCGGACGACAGTTTCTACCCTTCGTCCGGATCGTGAGACATCTATTTCATTTGTACGGGGGCACCGGACCGTAGATCTTTCGCCCCCGAAATCCCGTGGGCGCCGGTCACCCGACGTCGAGACGCAGGAGGTCCTCCTCCGTCTCGCGCCGGACGATCACCCGGGCCTCGCCGTCCCGCACCGCGACGACCGGCGGCCGGAGCACGTGGTTGTAGTTGCTGGCCATGGACCGGCAGTACGCGCCCGTCGCCGGTACGGCGATCAGGTCGCCCGGCGCCAGGTCGGCGGGCAGGAACGCGTCCTTGACCACGATGTCCCCGCTCTCGCAGTGCTTGCCGACGACGCGGGCGAGCACGGGCTCGGCGTCGGAGGCCCGCGACACCAGCGCGACGCTGTACTCGGCGTCGTACAGCGCGGTCCGGATGTTGTCGGACATGCCGCCGTCGACGGAGACGTACGTCCGCAGCCCCTCCAGCGGCTTCACCGTGCCGACCTCGTAGAGCGTGAAGGCCGTCGGCCCGACGATGGCCCGCCCCGGCTCGACGGAGATCCGCGGGGTCCGCAGCCCGGCGGCCTCGCACTCACGCGTGACGATCTCGGTGAGCGCCTTGGCGATCTCGTGCGGCTCACGGGGGTCGTCGTCGCTGGTGTAGGCGATACCGAGCCCGCCGCCCAGGTCGATCTCCGGCAGCTCGATCCCGTGCTCGTCCCGGACGTCCCGCAGCAGCCGGACGACGCGGTGGGCGGCGACCTCGAAGCCGGACATGTCGAAGATCTGCGACCCGATGTGGGAGTGGATCCCGATCAGCTCCAGCCCGTCCAGCTGCAGCGCCCGCCGTACGGCCTCCGCGGCCTGCCCCCCGGCGAGCGGGATCCCGAACTTCTGGTCCTCGTGGGCGGTGGCGATGAACTCGTGGGTGTGCGCCTCCACGCCCACGGTGATCCGGATCTGGACCGGCTGGCGCCTGCCGAGCGACTGCGCGATGTGCGCGACCCGCACGATCTCCTGGAAGGAGTCCAGGACGATGCGCCCGACCCCGGCCTCCACGGCCCGGGTGATCTCCGCGACGGACTTGTTGTTGCCGTGCAGGGCGATGCGCTCGGCGGGCATGCCGGCGCTCAGGGCCGTGGCCAGCTCCCCGCCCGAGCAGACGTCGAGATTCAGCCCCTCCTCGTGCAGCCACCGCACGACGGCCCGGGACAGGAAGGCCTTCCCGGCGTAGAACACGTCGGCGTCCGGACCGAACGCCGTACGCCAGGCACGGGCACGGGCCCGGAAGTCGGCCTCGTCGAGGATGTAGGCGGGGGTGCCGAACTCCTCGGCGAGCCGCGTGGCGGTGATCCCGCCGACGGTGAGGACACCGTCGACGTCACGGCCGACGGTCCGGGCCCACACCTTGGGGTCGAGGGTGTTGAGGTCGGCGGGCGGCGCGGAGTAGTGCCCCTCGGGCAGGACGTCGGCGTGGCGGGGCCCGGCGGGATGGGCGGAACGGCTCATGACGTGGCTCTCAGACTCTCTGTCTCTCTCCGGGACGCATGTGCTCTCGGCGCCTCAGAGATGTTCGGGTGCGTCGATGCCGAGCAGGGACAGGCCGCCGGCCAGCACCGTCCCGGCAGCTTCGGCGAGGGCCAGCCGGGCACGGTGGGCGGCCGAGGGTTTCTCCTCCCCGCGGGGAAGCACGCAGGGCAGAAAGGGCAGCACGGCATCGGCGACGGTCACGAGATGCCGGGCGACCCGGTCCGGGGCACGGTGGGTGGCGGCCGCGGCGAGAACACGGGGGTGGTCGGCGAGGGGGGTCAGCAGCGAACGGAGGGCGTTGCCGCCGTTCGGGAGAGGGGCGGGGCTCGCGGCGCCCGGGGTGCCGTGGCCGTGGTGGACGGCGGCGTCGGCCGTGAGGTCACCGTGGTGGGTGGCTCCGAGGGGCCCGGGTTCGGCGGTGAAGCCCAGGCGGGCGGCGTTACGGCTGAGGGACCGGATGCGGGCATGGGCGTACCGGACCCGGAAGAGGGGGTTGCTCTCCCGCTGCACCAAGTGGTCGGCGCTGATCCGGGGCCGGTCGTGCGCGGCCGGATGGAGCAGGGCCCACCGGGCGGCGTCGGGACCGAGCGGGGCGGGGTCCTCCGGCGCGGGCACGGGCCGCAGGTCCACGGGCTCACCGTGCCCGACGGTGGCCCGGCCGCCCTGCGCCCCCACGAGCCGTACGACCACGTCGGCGACGACCTCCGCCCGCACCTCGTACGGCACGCGCAGCGCGACGACCTGGCCGGCGAGGGAGTCACCATGCCCGTACCGGGCGCCCTTGTCCCGGATCTCTCGCACCAGCCCCATGACGGGATCGGCCTGCGCGGCAAGGGTGATGTTGAGGAATCCGGGCCCGGTGACGACGACGTCCCGGATGCCGGCGGCGGCGGCCAGACGGGGCCGCAGAATCTCGGCGACCCGCCGCGGGGGCTGCCCGGCCGGCCGGGCGAGCTGGAGCGCGATGGTGGTGGCGTAGTCCCCGCATCCGCCGGGCCCCGGCGCACCCACCACGGCCCGCTCGGGCACGGTCACGCTCAGCTCTCCCTCGTCGACAGCGCGACGCACCGCGCGCAGCACGGTGCGGGAGAGCTCGACGGGTGTCACGGGACAAGCGTAGGGGAGGAGGGGGCTGGGTATGCGAGGCGGTTGTCACCGCCGCCCTGTCGCCTACGGTTCGAGCGGCGGCCTGCGGTTCAACTCAACCGGCGGCCTGCGGTTCGAGTGGCCCTGCCCCACGCGGATCCCGCCGCCCTACCCTCCGCGGGCCATCCCGCCCGGGACACCGTCGGAGACGCCGTCGGCAGCCGGAGGGTCGTCACGGCCGGATCGGCCGCCACACCCGGAGCCACGACGCGGACCGGAAGCACCGCCTTCACCGGCCCCGGCACCACCGCCGCCCCCCAGCCCCCGGCCTCCCCCGCTGCCACCGCTCCCCCCGTCGCCGCCGCCTCCCCCGCCCCCGTCTCCGCCACCCCCGTGGGCCTCTCCCCCATGCCCCTCGTGCCCGGTGCGGCGCTCGATGAGGTCCTTGACGAGCTGCACCAGCTCGGCGGGCTCGAACGGCTTGGCGAGGAAGGCGTCCACGCCGACATCGAGACCGGTCTCGACCTCGTACTGCGTACACGCGCTGATGATGGCGAGGGGCAGGTGACGCGTACGGGGATCGGCACGGAGCCGGGCGGCGGTGCGCAGCCCGTCCAGCCGGGGCATGACAACGTCGAGCGTCACCACATCGGGCTGCACCTGATGCACCACGTCCAGACACTCGGCACCATCGGCCGCGGTCACGACCTCGAGCCCTTCCAGCTCGAGATTGACCCTGATCAGCTGCCGGATGACCTTGTTGTCGTCCACAACAAGCACCCGGCCGGGAGCGCCTGGCACACGTCGAGAGTAGGTCGGGACCAGCCACCGCGTCCGGGTTTTCCCCACTTCCACCCCCTACCGGGGACGCCCCCACCCCGCACCCCCGGAACGGGTTCCTGATCACCCCCGCGGACCTGCTAGTGTTCTACCCGTCGCCGCGAGCGAGAAGCTCAGCGCCCGACACGCCCCCGTAGCTCAGGGGATAGAGCAACGGCCTCCGGAGCCGTGTGCGCAGGTTCGAATCCTGCCGGGGGCACACTGTGTAAGTGTGCCCAAGACCCCGTCACCAGCGGAAACGCTGAGGCCGGGGTCTTCGCGTATGTGCAGGCGGGTGCAGCCCGAAGCGACCGTATGCCGGGGTCTGTGGACGAGGCGTGGACGGGATCTTGGGGCATCGTCGCAGGTGGACCCTGGAGACTGCGGGGACCTACCAGCGCATGCAGCCCTTTGCCCTGGCGGGTGCACAGGTCGCGGATGCCGTCGACGCGGGTAGTGCTGGAGGCCATAAGAAGGCCCCGGCGGTGACGAGGGAGAACCACAGGGGAGCGGGAGCGGGTGACGGACGAATGCGCGCGTAGCGACCAACTCACCTGTTTCGCATGGTAGTTCGAAACCCAGTGGCCACCTACCCGGAAAGGTGAAGGTCGGGAGCGTCAGCAGTCTGACAAAACGCCGAACTAGCAGATTCGCGGCGTTAGACTCCGTGCGAGGGCGGCGAGCCACAGAAAATGCGGAGGGGAAATGAGCACGAGCAGGACCCGCACTTGCTCTTGGTGTGGCACGGGAGGGCACGACAAGCGGTCATGCAGCGTCTCCCCTAACGCTGGGAAGTGCAGCGTGTGCAACTATCACGGACATGACAAACGTAACTGCCCGCGCAAGTGAGGAAGCATCACCGCAGGTAAGGCGCTCAACGAGGAAGGCCCCAGACGATACGCCTGGGGCCTCAGTGTTGGGGCGAAACGTCTCACTCGTACTCGCGAAGCAGGTCCTCGATGCGCCGGTTGGCGACGTCCTGCCGACCGTCGAGGCACTTCGCGTAGCGGGTCAGCAGGGCCTCGACACTGTTGCCGGCGCGCTCGGCCACCTCGGTCGGGTCGACACCGGCGTTGAGCCACATCGACAGCGCCGAGTGACGGAGGTCGTACGGACGGTTCGCGAGCGGTGAGGCCGCGACGGCCGGCGGAAGCGCCAGGAGCCGGGCCTCCTGCCACACGCGGTAGTAGGTCGAGGACGGGACGACCGAGCCCTTCTCGCTGAAGAAGAGCCGCCCGTCTTCCGCCGTGCCGAAGGTGGTCAGGTGACCGCGGAGCATGGCGACGAGGTGGGGCGGGATGGACACCCGCCTGACCTCCTCGACCGGCCGGTTCTTCAGGCCGCGGTCGTCGTGGGTCTCCCCTGAGTCGGTCCACTGCTTGCCGACCGACGGACGGGTCCGGTGGAGCAGCGCCGAGCCCCAGCCTTGCTCGGGAAGGTTCAGGTCCGTCTCGGCGAGGCCGACCGCTTCCGCCGGCCGGAGCCCGCCGAAGTACATGGCGGCGAACAGACCCACGAGGCGACGACCACGAGCACGCCGGTACCCGCCCACGTAGGAGACCGCCGCCAGGAGATTACGGGCCTGCTCCGGGTTGGCGACAACCCGCGGGTCGACCTGGTTGGACACCTTCGGCTTCTGCCAGCGGACCGCGGTGATGGGGTTCTCACGCAGCTCCCCCAGGTCGACGGCGTAATTCGCGGCGTTGACGAGCGTCCGACGCTTACGCCGCACGGTTTCCGCCGCTGCCGCCGTGCCGTCGAGCTTGAGCTTCAGCGAGTCAAGGACCGCGCGGGCCGTGGCGGCTTCAGCGAGATCGGCGAGCGGCCGGGACGCCTTGGACACCCAGTGGAGAACGTTCCGCACATCGTCCGGCACTTCCCGATCATCGGGCCCCGGCAGCACAAAGGCCCAGTTGCGCAGTGCTTTGCGGATCGCCTCATCGGACGGCCGTCCGGCGCGCTCGTCGAGGAGTTCTACCGTCACGCTGGTGAGAGATTCGTTGATGCCGTCCCGTGTGTTGGGGGCGGCATGGGGCCACTTCATGGCGAGGTACCTGAGAGCGAAGGCATACCACGACACGGCCGATTTCTTCACTTCCATCGAGGCCGGGAGGCCCGACTCCGTGTCGAACTCCTCGCCGTCGCGCATCGCCCGCATCAGCTTCGTGCGGTAGTGATCGGCGAGCGCTTTGGTGCGGAAGGACTCCGAGAAGACATTGCCCGCCACAGACCAGCGGACTCCGTATGAGGGTGTCTTGGTGTCACGCTTACGGACACCCCAAACCTTAACGTCGAGAGACTTCACGCCGCCGCCTCCAGCTGCCGCAGCCACGTGGCGAAGTCGCTTCGCCAAACTCGGAGCTCTCCATTGGGAAGCTTGAATGCGGCAGGTCCCTGACCGAGTTCACGCCAGCGATAGAAGGTGCGACGAGAGACTCCGCCCAATTCGGCGAGAATCTGCGGGACGGTCATCAGTTCGTCTCGTCGGGGGTCCATGCCGGGTCTCCTTCCGTGTCAGGGACAGGTCGTCGTGAGGTGGCGAGCCAGGATTCGGCGGCGGTCAACCCGGTGCCGGCAAACCGCCAGTGCGAGAGAACAAGGACGGTGTCCGGGTCGGGCAGCGGGTGGCCCGCCTCGGCCGCGCGTTCGCGGGCAAGGGCTTCGTTGTGGTCGGCGCGTTCCTGGCGGAGGGCGCCGAGGGTGACGGAGTAGGCGCGGGACTTGGTGGAGAAGTGGCCGCGGAAGCCGAGCATGTGGGCCCACTTGCGCAGGCGCAGGTCTTCGAGTTCGGGGAGTGCGCCGAGGTGCCAGCAGGTGAGGATCATCCGCCGGGCGTGGTCGGTGACGCCGGAGCCGATGAGGTCGGTGATCGGGTTGCGGATGGGGCGGTCCAGGGTGCCGGCGGTCTCGGCGCCCTTGGTGGCGTACTTGGCGATGTACGCGGCCACGGCGCGGCTGGACAACTCCGAGGTGCCCGTGAAGTCGGCGGAGCGGATGGGGCGGATGTCCATCTGCTCGCCGAAGCGGAAGGTGTACGGGCAGCCGTCGAGGACAGGTCCGGGCGTCTCGGCGAGGCGGGCCGCCGAGCGAATCGCGTCGGTGAGGAGTTCGGTCGTGGCCCAGGCCGGTGGGGTGTCCTCGGCGCCGTCCGGGCCGTCGAGGCGGATGACGGCATGGAAGTGGACGGCGCCTCGCCGCTGGTACTCGGCGACCTTGGCGTACGAGACCGCAAGGCAGTCGCGCAGCGCGGAGCGGCCGATGCCCGCGCGGGAGGCGAGCTGTTGGCGCAGGTAGGTGGTGAACCGACCCCAGAGGGCACCGGCATGCGCGTTCCACAGGACGGCCGCGCGGTAGTCGTACCGCTCCGGGTCGAGCGGTGTGCCCAGGGCAGAGTCGTTGTCCGGATGGGAGCGCCCGCAGCGGCACCGGCCGCCGGCGGGGCGGTTGTGCACGGGGCCGAAGGAAGGGGCGGTGAAGGTGGCAAAGACGCGCGGGTGTTGGGCCACGGCCGGACCGATGCCCTTGCCGCCGCTGAGACCCGCCGTAGTCGTTCGTCGCGATGTCCTCGATGCTGACGAGCGTGGTGAAGTGATCTTCCGGCTCACGTCTGGTCGAGGAGTTGGCGGTGCCGTGGCAAGCCGGGGTCGAGGGTCGTCGCCATGCTGCACGAGGTGGGGCCAGGAAGCGGGCCGCGGGAGCCGGCGCCCGCCACCAGCTGGTCTTCGTCGACCGGCTGGTGGCCACGCTGATCCATCTACGGCACGACCTGCCGCACTCGGTACTGGGGCTGCTGTTCGGTGTCGACCGCTCGACCGTCACCCGGGCGATCGCAGAGATACGTACGCTCCTGGCCGAGCGGGGGTGCGCGGTCCCCGACCGCCCCGGCCTGCGGTTACGGACTATGGCCGACGTGTTCGCCTATGCCCAGGCCGAAGGCATCGAGCTGCGGCTGGATGCCACCGAGATCCAGGTCCGCCGACCACCGGCCGGCCGCGGCGGACGGCGGGCGTTCGTTTCCGGGAAGAAGAAACAGAACACCATGAAGGCCACCGTCATCGCTGACTGGCAGGGCCGCACGTTATGGACCGACACCCTGCGGCCTGGTCGTATGCACGATGCCACGGCCGCCCGCAACGAGGGCATCGCCGTCTGCTTCCAGCACTTCCCCGACGTCGAGGTCCTCCTGGACGAAGGCTACCTCGGCCTGAGCCGCGACCACCGCGGGCAAGCGATCACACCACCCAGAAAACCCCGGCCCGGAGCACTGCCCGGCAGAGTCCAGCAGTGGGAACGCGACCGCCACGGGCACTCCTCCGACCGCATCACCGTCGAACACGCCCTCGCCGACCACAAACGCTGGAAACAACTGATGCGCTGGACCCACCGCCGCGGCCGCCTGCCCGACACCTACCGCGCCGTCGCCAGCCTCGTCTCCGACCGCACCATCAACGCCTGAGAGCACGTCACGACCAGGCCAAACACGCCTCACCCGCTATCACGCACCAACTCGTAAGGTCACCGGTACAACACTCCGCCCTTTTCACACCGTTGCCTGTCGCCTCCCTTCATCAGGCACAGGATCGACCACGGAGCTCATGGTCTCAAGCATCGTCGTTCAGTACACCGATCTCCTGCGGACCAGCGACTATGACCTGTGGAGCCGGTTGCGGGAGTTCCTGAGGTTAGGGACTCGATCCGGACCGAACGATCGTCGCCAGTGCACGAAACGAGATGGACCACAACGAGGAGGTGCGGTGCGGCGGCCCGCTGTGAGTGAGCACACAGAACTGATGAAGGAGTGGGTGTGGGAGTTGAACAACGCTCTCGGCCTCGATCCCGCGCGTGTGCGCCAAGGTAGTGACAAGAAGGCATTCTGGGACTTCCCGTGTGGGCATCGAGGTCAGGCGCGGATCAACCAACGCGTGGCTGGGCACGGCTGCAAGCTCTGCGGGCACATGAAGTCTGGCCGCGCTCGTCGTGTCCCCAAGCCGGGTGGCTCCCTTGCTGACATGGCTCCGGCGTTGGCGGCCGAGTGGGACACAAAGCGCAATGAGGTCGGCCCCCACGAGATCGCAGCCCAGTCCAACATTCCCCGCCACTGGATCTGCCCCAAGGGTCACTCCTACGACATGGCACCGAGCGCCCGTTATCAAGGCCGTAACTGCCCCTACTGCCGCGGGCTGCGTGTAGGCCAGGGCAACGACCTAGCCACCAACAGACCTGACCTTGCCCGCGAATGGGATGCTGAGCGCAACGGCGGACTGTCGGCTAACCAGGTCACGCCGGCCTCCCATAGGAAGTGCCACTGGGTGTGCGCCACGAACCCCTCTCACCGTTGGACAGCGACCCCCTCGAACCGACGGACACGCGGTTGCCCCTACTGCGCCAACAGGTTCATTGACTACACCAATAATCTGTCCGTGACCCATCCAAGCCTCGCTCTGGAATGGGACGTCGCGCGAAATCGCCCCAGGATCCCAGCCCAGTTCGTGCGGGGCAGCAGTGACCTCGCGTGGTGGACGTGTCGGTCCTGTGGCCATACCTGGCGTGCCTCCATCGCGAGCAGGGCTTGCGGTGGCCAGGGGTGCCCGCCCTGCGGAAGATTGCGGACCCGAGCGGCTCTGATCCGCCCGGCCCCGGATAAGTCCATCGCGACTGCGGCCCCCGACCTCGCGGCGGAGTGGCACCCATCGAGAAACGAACTGACACCACACGACCTGGGCCCAGGGAGCGGCATCGAAGTGTGGTGGCAGTGCTCTCGCGGCCACTCCTGGCGAACCGCTCCCGACATTCGGACACGCATGCGGAGTGGTTGCGAGAAGTGCCAGATGGGCAGCACTTCTACCCTGGAAATACGCAATTATGCCGAGCTGTCGTACGTCTTGAAAGACTGTGATTTTGTACCCGAACATGAGGTTCGCATCCCGCACCTTCCCCGCCGCACCGGGGCAGTGGACATGCTCTTCCGAGACCGGGACGGAAGTCAGCCGGGCATTGTCGTCGAGTTTGATGGGGCGTGGTGGCATGACAACGAGAAGAACAGGTCCGACATCCGAAAAACCTATGCCCTCATCGATGCCGGCTTCGGAGTTATCAGAATCCGGGAGTCTCCGCTCCTGCCCATTATCGCAGCTGACGTCTCAGTTTCGAAGAACCAGGATGCTCACCTGACTTCAGCCGCTGTTCTGGCCAGGATGCTGGAGCTCGACTGGATCCCGCGCGGCCGAAGGGACCGCATCATCCAGTACTGCGATCTCGGGACCGCGCAGGCCGTGGCCGAGGCATCAATCATGATCCACCGCAGGGGTGGCTACGACCTCGCCACATCCGCGGCAGAGATCCGGTCCCGCCAGGGATCGAGCTCCTGGAACGGTGTACGCCTCCGGAAGCGAGCCCCACTCCACGAGGGGACGCTGGGCCTAGAGCGCCAGCGGGTGGTTAGAGATCAGCCGCAAAGAACCGCAGCTTCCCAAGCTGATGCTCAGGGATTCGCTTCGGACCGGCAGTCGCAACTTCTCCGGTCGACGATACCGACAGCGTGGCTGAGGCCGGTGGGGGGTGCGGCAAGGCACACGCGTGCGTAGTCGGTCGGCGCTCCCGCCGTCGTGGCTGGTCGTCGGCTGAGGCTCGACGGTCAGGTAACCGTGAGCCTTCCTCTCCTTGCCTCGATGCCTGGCGTCCAACGGAGGTCGGCATAACGCGACGGGGAGGGAAGCCGGTTGGTGCTCGGGCTCCCCTCCCCGCGTGAGATGGAGGGACGACGTCAGTAGACGCTGCTTGCGGCCGCCGCTTCAGGAATGGTGCGGTTCGCTCACGGACAGGAGGTGACCGCGGCTGGTCGAGACGCGGAGCACGTCCCGCAGAGCTCTGGTCAGTTCCTAGGCCAACCGTCGCAGGTCCTGCGGGCTCGCGTCCTGGTCGTCGAGGGTGTCAGTAGCCTGCTCCAGCAACTCGGTCGCGGTGTCAGGTTCCCGGATGACTCGCTCGGCAGGTGCGGCAGGGCAATCTAGCGGCAACCGCTGGGCCGTCCGAGGTCATCCGACGACGACAGATGACGACAGTCGGCGACGCTTCTGCCCCTGTTCAGCGATGCCGAGGACGAACTACTTGGGCGCAGAGCGAGCGCAGTCAGGGATGACCGCCGGGAGTGCAGGCAGGCTGCCCCACCTGGCCAGTGGAGGGGAGTGCCCACTTTGGCATCCGACCTGCGGAAACGATGACGAGAGGCATCGCCGCCCCCTATCATCCGTTGCACGTTACATCTGTGGGGTGGTACAGCATCCCAGACGACACATCCTCAAGGGTTCAACAACCCGGAGAGCTTGTGATCAAATGGTGAAGGATATGCAGCTACGGCGTCGGGGGGCGCCACGCCCTGGGGAGGGCAACCTGCACAACAGGTGGGGGCAAGATCGTGAAACAGGGCCACGTGAGCAGCGCAAGACAACTCGGTACCTTTGTGCGTATACCGGGGGGTCCGGGGATCGGCAAAGTCGGGGAGGTAGACGCGGGGCGTATCCGCGTTGACTACTTCGAGTCGCCGGCCGCAACGATCGCACAGTCGCAATGGGTGGCGGACCACCTGGGCCAACGGGTCCTCCTGGAGCGCGAGGAGCGAATCTGGTGGCGGAGCCCGGACGGCCTATGGAACGCGGGTCGAGTGATACAGGCAGAGCCCGCACAACGCTCCTACATCGTGCGGTTCCCCAATGTGGACTACGACCTACCTGTTCGTGAGGAACATCTCTACGTGCGTTGGGATCGCCCTGTGTTGGACCCCGCAGCGGATCTGACAGTCCGCGGCGGCAGTACGACGCCGTACAGGGACGCAAGGCTCCCGATCCTTAAGAACCTCGTCCGGCAGCGTGGCGCCTGCGCTGACATGAGCACGTTTCTCTCGTCAACGGTGGAGATCTTTCCGCACCAGGTGAACGCCGCGCTCACGGTCCTCTCCGACCCGGTACAGCGGTACCTCCTGGCCGATGAGGTTGGCCTCGGGAAGACGATCGAGGCCGGGTACGTCGTGCGCCAGATTCTCATCGACAATCCCGGTGCCTGTGTGGTGGTCGTCTCGCCGGCCGCTCTTCACCGACAGTGGCTGTCCGAACTCAAGGACAAGTTCCACATCGGGGACTTCCCGGATGCGACGGTCGTCGTCACCAGCCACGAGACCCCCGAAGATTGGGCTGGATACAGGCTGGCCGACCTCGTCGTGGTGGACGAGGCCCACGCACTGGTGCAGGCAGGTCCGGATGAGACGCCTTACAAGGAGTTGTGCGAACTCGCGCACTCGGCCAAGCGGCTGCTGCTGCTGTCGGCCACCCCCGTGACGTCCGGATACCTGACGAACCTCGGTCTGCTTCACCTGCTCGACAAAGAGCTTTACTCGTGGGAGCGGCGCCAGGACTTCGAGGACCGCTACCGCATGCGCGAGGAACTGGCCAACTCGGTCTACTCCCTGGACCCGGAGTACACGTATGTCATCCGGGATTCCATCAGGGAGATCCGAGCACAGGTTCCCTCCAGTGATGTCCGTCTGGCTCAGCTCGCCGATGAGGTCCTCGGCATGCTTGACGAGGAGGACGAGCTGATCAACCCTGAAGCGCAGGGTGAGTTCGCCCGTCGGGTCATTGAGCTGCGAGCTCACATCAGTGAGACGTACCGGATCCACCGCCGAGTGATTCGCAACCGGCGTGAAGCGGTGCTGCAGGAGGGCAGCGGCCCGGACGCCGAGGCACTCCCCTATGAGGTGCGCGGCCGTCAGCGCCCCGGACTCATCCACTCGCCCTCGACGGTCGTAGAGGCCGGGGGTGCATTCGTGATGCGCTGGTGGAGCACGGTGCGCGAGCACCTGGAGAACGAGGGGATGAGTGATCAGCTTTCCCAGTTTGCCATGCCCTTGGCGATTCTCACCTCGCGGGCACTCGCGCTTCCGTACGACGCCATCGATGCGCTCCGGTGGCGGGTGATGGGCGACACCGGTGCTGGCGAACGTGCCGGGCTCTCACCGCGGGAGAGGGAACTGCTCACCAGCGTGCCGGTGGCTGCTTGTGAGAAGACCGTGCTGGCCGAGGCCGAGGAAGACTGGCCTGCGGGGGCCGAGCCGAGCGAGGAGAACTTGAAGCACGTCATCCGGGCGCTTCTTCCCGTGATACGCAAGGCAAAGCGCACCGTCGTCTTCTGTGGACCCGGCCGGCTGGCTGACGCACTCGCAGGCAGATTGCGCCGTGACTTTCCGAAGGTAGTGACCGCCCAGCACACGCGTACGCTGGGCGCGACCAAGGCGGCGACCGAGATCTCTCGGTGGGCCGATCGCCTGCCCCAGCATGCGGTGCTCCTGGCCGACGACACGGCCGAAGACGGTCTAAACCTGCAGGCAGCCGACTGCGTCGTGCATATGAGGCTTCCCTGGTCGCCCAACCAACTGGAACAGCGTCTGGGCCGCGCCGACCGCTACCCGGGCTCGACTTTGCCCGGAGCCACTGGTTCCGCGCCCCAGTTCCGACTGGCCGAGGACAATGGCCCCGACGGCTCCTTTACCGAGGCATGGGCCACCCTGCTCGGGGATGCTTACAAGGTCTTCGACGGTTCCGTCTCCACCCTCCAGGACGCCATAGCCCAGACAGTCAAGACTGTATGGACCGCGGCGGTTGAGGACGGACCGGAAGGGCTTGTGGCGCAGCAGCAGGACGTGCTTGCCCGGCTCGGCAAGGTGCGCGACGAGATCCGCAAAATGGACCTTTTGGAAAGCATCCACGTGTCGTCGCAGCGTCTGCGTAGCGTCCCGGCTGCACTGACTGAAGTCGAGCGTGACTGGTCCGACATGGAAGGGGCGCTCCTGGCTTACACGGACGCCGCTGGAGGAGGGATCAAGCTGTCTTCCCTCGATCGTTCCCTCGAGGGATCCCCGGCTCGGCGCTTCCTGATCAACAACGGTTCGAGCCGTCCGCTTCTTGCTCCCCGTCACTGGGAGCGAATCAAGAATCGTATCCCAGACGATGAGATCGCTCATGCGATGTTCAACCGGTCCCGTGCGCTGCGCAGTCGGGACGCACGGCTGTTCCGCGTCGGCAATCCCTTGGTAGACATGCTGTCCGATGCTGTCCTCAATGACAGTCTCGGGCAGAGTGCCGCCTTCCGGCGGATCGACCGGGGGATGCCACCGGGGCACGACCCGCAGCCGTACTTCGGTTTCGATTTTCTCATCGAGGCGGACACCTCTGTCGCGCTGGAGCACGTCCAAGAGAGCACGGACGCGGCAAGGGCTCTACGCCGCCAGGCCGATCGGATCTTGCCTCCTATCATCAGGCGCGTCTGGATCGAGTCGGGCACGAACCAGCCCGTGACCGTGGACGGCCAGTTGGCCTTTCTGAATCGTCGCTACGACAAGAGCAAGGGTGACCGCAACTACAACAGCCAGCGCGTCTCGGAGTTGTTTGAACTGTTCGGAGGCCAGGAGCACGCGGCTACGTACGTCCGTGATGCACAGCAGGCAGCGCTGAGGTTCCTGCACCAGCACACAGATCTCGCAACGGTTTGCCAGGACGCCCAGCAGAAGGCGCTCGAGGTTTCCGCGGTGTTGCACTCGCAGGCCCAGGCCCGGCAGGCCGCTGGCCGACTACTGCGCGACACCGAAAGCCTGGTCACCGACGCGAAGGTACTGACTTCGCTCGCCGAGGGGCTGTCGCAACCGGCTGTCCGCGTCGTGGCGGCTGCTTGCCTGGTGCGCCGAGGACTGGAACTGGCCTACTGATGTCTGAAGACGCATGGGTGAGCGCTCAACACCTTCTCAATGAGTGGCCGGAGGTGAAGCCGAACGTACTGGCCAAGGGTGTTCTGCGCCGTTTGGGAGATGCCCTGGCCGGGCTCCGGAACGGCGCTGCCGGCTGGCTGGACATCGTCTCGCTGACTCGGCAACTGCTGCTACACCACCAGGCGCTGGGCCGGACAGGCCGGTTGTCGGTGCCGTTGCGAGCGGGCCTGCCCACTGTTGATCAGTGGCGGCAGGGCGATTGTGACGTGGTGGTCGACGGGAGCCGTGTGCTTGTACGAGGCCAGGAATGGGCTCCGCAGGAGGGTGCCGGAGCGGCGCAAGAAGCAGGGCTTACTCAGGTCCGTGAGGCAGTCCTGGGCAAGGACTCCATCCTGCGCCGAGTCCTGGAAGCTGCGCCAGCCGACCCCTTTTGGAAGGACGTCCTCTCCTACGACCACTACCTTTCCCAGGGCCAGCGCCAAGCGGCTCGCTCGCTCGTTCTGATGCCGCCAGGTGAGACACTCCTGATCTGCCTGCCCACCGGCCATGGCAAAACGCCGGTGGCACTGGCAGGCGCCATGCTGGCCGGCCAGAGCAGTGGCGTGTCGTTGATGGTCGTGCCCACTGTCGTTCTAGCGATGGACATGGAGCGACGTGTCCGCGAGTTGCTGAGCAAGCGTGATCCTGACGCTCTGCACAAGCGGTACGCCTACTTCGGCGAGTTGGACCAGGCCGACAAGGAGCGGATGCGATCGGACATTGCAACCGGGCGGCAGGCACTGGTCATCGCTTCTCCGGAGGCTGTTGTCGCTGGGCTGAGCAAAGCCCTTCGCGATGCTGCTCAGGACGGGCACCTGAACTACGTCATCCTGGACGAGGCACACCTCGTCGAACAGTGGGGCAACGAGTTCCGCTCGGAGTTCCAAAGCCTTGCTGCCCCCCACCGGGCTTGGCGAGAGATCGCGCCCAAGGGGTGTGCGCCCAGGACAGTCGCGATGAGTGCCACGCTCACCGAGCAGCAGGTCACGACACTCAGGGACCTGTTCGGTTCCGGTGAACACACCAAAGTGCTCTGGGCCTCTGAACTGCGCAGCGAGCCTGCCTACTTCGTGGACGCCTTCGACTCGGAAGGGGAGCGGTCCCAGGCTGTTCTTCGGGCTGTTGCGCGCCTACCGAAACCGATGGTGCTGTATACGACCGAGAAGAAGCACGCCAACATGTGGGCCGAGACGCTGCACGCGGCAGGGATGCAACGGGTCGCCGTCGTCCACGGGGACGTCAATGACGTTGGGCGCCGTCGTGCGCTCGAGGGTTGGTCGGGCCGCACGAGTCATGGTGCTATCACGACCCAGTACGACCTCGTCGTCGGCACCTCTGCTTTCGGGCTGGGTGTCGACCTCGACGATGTACGCAGTGTCGTGCACGCTTGTGTGCCCGAAACCGTGGACCGTTATTACCAGGAGGTCGGCCGCGGCGGCCGCGACGGCAGTCCCTCGATTGCCTACCTGGCATCGGCACCTGGGGACCAACGCACAGCCCAGTCGCTGAACGAGCAGAAGATCCTCCTGGCTGACACCGCCTGGGGACGGTGGCGAGCGATGTTCACCAAGGGGCAGCACCTGCGCAAAAACCGGTACTTGCTCGACTTGACCGTGCGGCCGCCCCGGATGTCCGTGGGCTACGCCACGCACAGGGACTGGAATGTTCGCCTGCTCAACCTGATGGATCGCATCGGGATGATCAAGGCGTTCCCTCCCACGCCTCCAGTACGTCAGTCCGACGAAGACCTCTCGGACTGGGACGAGCGGATGACGGCGTTCTATGAAACTGTCCAGGACCGGATCGAGATCGAATTGGTGGAAGGGCAGACCAACGATGCGGAGTACTTCCGCGTCGCCTACGACCGCATCCGCTCGGGCATCAAGGTTGCCCAGCGCAACTCTCTGCACGCGATGTTGACCGTCCTGCGTCAGGAGCGGTGCGCTGCGGACACCTTGGCCGAGTACTACTCAATTACGGGAGCCAACGGTGGGCGTCACTACACGATGGCAGCCTGCCGCGGATGTCCTGTGTGCCGGCGGCAGGAGCTTCCGCTCGAGGGGGCAACGTCCCACTACCGCAAGCCGCTCTCACCGAATCCGGCCGCTGTTGAGTGGCCGCCGTCCGACAGCCCGCTGGCCCATCTGCACCCGCAGACCTCGCACTTCAGCATCTACTGGCAGGACCCTGCGGAACGTAAGGAGCACTTGCTCCCCGTGCTGGTGAAACTGGCGCGGTCGGGTGTATCCCACTTCGCCGGCCCTGGCGTTGGCGCGGAGATGGCCCAGCAGATACAGGAACAGGCGCCAGGTCACCCGGTGCTCGTCGATCACGACGGAAGCCTGGTGGACAGTGGCACCGCAGCCACGATCGCCTGGGTCGCTGAGGACACAGCATTGCCTCTCGACGAAGACCTCCGGTACCGGCTCGAGGACGGAGAGCCTCTGTATCTCCTGCTTCCGCGACAAGTTGAGGACCCGACCAGGCCTGGTGTGTCCTTCGTGACGACCCATCCGTCCTTGCACATCCAGCAAGTGAGAAGCGAGTTCAGGTAATGGCATTGCTCAATACGCCCGTGCCGCATCCCGGCGAGATCTGGGTCGTCGTACGCTTCCTCGCCTCGCAGTCCGGGCCTGTCGCGTACGACACCCTCCGTCGCTTCCTCGAGCCGCACAGCCGCGACCCGAAGAAACTCGCCACCGTCCATTACGCACTCGCGACGCTGCGGTCCCTGGGGCTCGCCGAAGAAAGCGGCGATGATCAAGAATGGATTCTGGCGGGTGCCCTTGCCGACCTACGATCGGACAACTATGCCGCCTTTCAAGGCGCGCTGCGTTCCGCCGTGCTGGGCCTTCGAGGGCACCAGCCGGCCGAGATCGCCGATGACCTGCGGCGGGCTCTCGTGTGGAGCCTGAACCGGGATCCGTTCTCGGAGTCCTTCACTTGGAGCATCGTTGAGGTTCATCACCAGACGGACGCTCCAGACGGAGAGTTGGTCTTTCTGAACCGCACACGATGGTCACCCTTCACAGCCTGGGCGACAACTCTCGGCTTGGGTGCCTCTGCTCCGCACATCGCCCAACGCTATATTCCCGACTGCACTCGCGCCGTTCAACAGGTTCTGCAAGAACACTTGCCCGCAGACGTTCCTGCGGACGCTCTGGATGTCCTGCGTCTGCTGCGTGAACACCTTCCCATCCTCCCTGGTGGGGACATCTCGGAGAGTTCAGGCTATGAATCGCCGGACGACCGGACCGCCGGCACGGCACTGTCCTTCGCTCTGATGAGAGGCGAGCACGAAAAGTGGCTCGTCATGAGCACCGATTCAGACGCGAAGCAACCGATCAAGTTGCAGGACCCCGAGCGCCTGTCCATGCGCCTTTGTTCCTCCATCATGCGGCAGGAGATCGCTAATGTCTGATTTCAAGCGATACGTCTGCTGGGACGTGGAAAACGTGATTTCCACGATCCAGACGGAGGCGGTCGTCGCCTCGCCCGCCGTCTTCCTCTCCACGCACACTCCGCTGAGCATCCAGCGTTCTCGAATCAATGGCCGGTCGTTCAGCCCCACCGGGGACAGCGTCACGGAGAAGGAAATCCTCGACGACTTCCTGAACCGGCGCACGAACACCAGAACACTGCTCCTGCCGGTGGTCGGTGAGTCGGGGTCCGGCAAGTCCCATCTGGTCCGCTGGATCCGGGAGAACATCCAGCCCTCCGACCAGCGGAAGATCATCTACCTCGAAAAGTCCAAGACGAGTTTGCGGCACGTCATCGACTCCCTCCTCGACGGTGTGGAGGACGAAGAGATCGAGCAGATCCGCAAGGACATCCGCCATACCACCGGGGCCTTCACCGCTGCCTCACTAGCGCGCCGTCTCATCACCCAGTTGAGCGTCGCCCTGGCAGACCTCGGCAGAGATTCAGTCTCGGGAAAGAAGCGTCAACTTGTCGGCCCGCGAGGCATCTCACTTCTTCTGCAAGATCCGCTTCTGCAGGATCAGATGCTTGCGACCGGCAAGTTCATTCCCCAGTTCGCCCAGCACTTCTTGAGCGATCGAGAGACTGGTGAGGAGCGCCCTCCCCGCTTCTCTCTGGAAGACCTCCCCTTGAGCCCGGATGCCATTGCCGGCGACATGGCAGCACCTACCCGGCAGATCTTCGGCTTCCTTATGTCCAGGCCTGAACTGCAGTCACTAGCCGTGGAGTTGCTCAACGAGCACTGGGACAGGGCCGTTCGGGAACTGTCGTCGCTCGGAGGCGGTCGCCTCCTGGGAGCGATGCAGAAGGTACGGGAGATCTACGCCCGCCAGGGCAAGGAGATCATCCTTCTGGTGGAGGACTTTGCACTGATCCAAGGTGTACAGAGTGACTTGCTCGACGCAATCACCGAGACGTCGCAGCGGGAAGGGCAGACGGTCCTCGCGCCCATGCGAACCCTCATGGCGATCACGAGCGGCTATTTCCACGATCTCCCGGAAACCGCAGCCACCCGGATCGGGGCTTCCACCGGAGGATTCGTCTACAACCTGGACATTGTCCTGGGAGATGGCAAGACCGGCACAGAGGACATCGCATCCTTCGTCGCGAGGTACCTCAACGCCGCCCGAGTGGGGCGTGGTGCACTCGAGAGCGCGGGCAGCGGTGCAGTCCCGAACAAGTGCGATGAGTGCCCCGTAAAGAGCCTTTGCCATGATTCTTTCGGTGCATCCGTCGAGGGGTTCGGTCTTTATCCGTTCAATCGTCCGGCTCTGACTCGTATCGTTCACGGTTTGGCCGAGAACCCGTACGCCTTCGTACCCCGCGATGTCCTCGGCAGCGGAGTCATCCCGATCCTGACCGACGCATACGGCGCGATCAGAAAGGGCGAGTTCCCGAGCGTCTTCTTCCAGGAAAACTACAAGACCGTCAGCAGCGTCGACCGGGCGTTGCCCAACAGCGTCAGCGACGATATCGAGACTCACGACCCTCTGAACGCCAAGCGTCGGCGGGCAGCGCTGGAGTTCTGGGCCGATGCTCCGCCTCAGTTGATGAATCTTCATCAGGGCATCGGTGAGGCATTCTCCCTGCCTGACATGACCCTTGACGACCTGGCCGACAAGCCGCTCCCCCCGGTGGACTCCGGTCAGGCCATCCCGCAGAAGGACCATAGCACTCCGCCGCCGCCACCCAAAGCGCTCCCCGCTCTGCAGCGCAAGATTCAGGTGGTGGAAAACTGGGCCGCCACAGGTTCTCGCCTCACCGCGGACGAGGCAAACATCGTTCGCACCATCATTTCAAGATCGGTTCTGTACAGGGAGGAATGGCTCACTCCTCCGGTAAAGCCGGTGGGCCTCACCGAAGCCGGCCAGTCTGGCTGGTATCTGAAGAACGTCAAATCGAACCAGGTCTCCATCGAGGATGCAAGCTCAGAGGGACTGAGTGCAGGAGCGCCCATCGTTCTCAAGCGCAACCCTGCGACTGGCGAGTTCTTTAAGAGCCTCATCCGACTTTCCGCGGATGCGGCAGACGGGGTACGCGGTAAGGACATCGTTCGCCTCGCCAGCATCGCTGACGAGGCCAGGCCTGCCATGCGAGAGCGCGTCGCACGGTACCTGGAACGCACCGACAAGGACTTGGTCGTCGGGTTGCGCGTTTCTTTGCTCGGCGCGGCACTGGCCGGACGTGTCGTTCCCGGGATGCCGATCGACGCCTTGTACGCCGCAGCATTCGACGCAGGACAAGAGTGGGCGCGGCCGGATGCGTCTTCGCGCACTGAGGCATGGATGAAGCGATTCGATGCGCACATGGAGCATCGCAGCAGGCTCGTGGACACGCTGCTGAATTCCCTTGGAATTGGCCAGGGTGCCACAGGAGCGGTCCACGTCATTGACGCTGCCCGCGCCCTTCCACTTATGAAGGAGGCGGCGACGAAGTGGGACTTGTCGGACACAGAACTTCCGGCATGGGTCAAGGGTGCCGCCGCCCCCGTGCGCGCAGGATGGGAAACCATAGTACGCGGTCAACTTCAGGAACTGCGCAGACTTCTCAGTGAGATCCGAGAGCGCTTCCCCAAGGGCAGCGGACCTGGCACCCGAGTCGTCCAACAGGTGTCCGCTGCCTTGCAGATGGCCAATGCCCAGGCTATTACAGGGCCTCAGGGGCCCGAACTGGAGATGAAGGCTGCGGCCGTCGCGGACGCCGACTGGAGCACTTTGCCCGAGACGGAGAAGGAACTGTCTCGCGTCGCCGACAACCTCCAGGACGAGTCGGTCGAAAGCCTCCTTGCTGTGGCAGCCCCGCTGCGATCACCACATCTGCGAGAGATGCGCGACTACCTCAAGGTGGCTGACTCCTCGCTGGACACGGCCCTGGCTGCGGCACGCATGCAGAGCCAGAACGCGGTCAGCGACGCCGCGGAGCAGTTGGAAGGCCTCCTCGCCGAATGGAAGCAGGCCGTAGATGGCGCCAGTATCCACGGGGAGGCAGACAAGTGAGCAGCGTGACGGTTCCGGAGAAGGCTCAGGAGTTGCAGAACATTGTTCGCAGCATCTCTGAGAGCGAGAAGGAGCGGGACGACCAGGAGCGGGTGCTCCGGCGTATCGATGAGGTGCGTACAGCGTTGCAGGCTGCGACGGTCCAGCGACAGACCGCAGTGTTGCTGCGCGAGCGCACCGGCCAGGCTCTGGATGTGTCCGGGTTCGAGGCTGCACGGGCCAAGCTCGGATCGAAGTCGCGGGGCGGTCTGCCCATCGACCAGGTTTTCCTCGACGCCAAGCGCGCCTTGGAGGGGTTCGCCAGCGAGCTGAGTGCATCTCTTAGGCAGATCTGGACGGCGTGGGCCACTGCACGGATCCAAGAGGTATCCCCTGCTCGGTTTGTCACTCTCGGCCCCGATGAGCGGCTGGAGGCGACGGAGCTCTATGAGTCGATGAAGGTCAAGGCCAACCGCCCCAAGGTCGACAGCGCCAGCATCCTGACGTTCTGCAGCGCTCGCGACACGCTCTCGGCGCTCCTTCAGCATGCGCCGGCCGATGCACCGCAGGGGCTCGTCGAACTCATCAACCGGCTGGATGCCGGTGGGGTCACTCTTGGCGAACTCACGGACGCTGACATCGCGCTGCTGCGAGAGTATGACCAGGACAGCTGGTACACCGTCACTCGGAAGGCGAACTGACAACCTGTGGCATCAACGACACTGCGCCGCGCCGTTTTGGGGAAAGCACTCACTGCCCTGGAGGAGCAGGAGTTGCCCCTTCTTGAATGGGGCGTCACCGACGGCGCCCTCTCCGGGGAAGAGGTGGAGGATGCTCTGTGGTCGGTACTCGACAAGGACGAGGACGCGGCGTCACTGTTCTCTGACGCCGACCAGTTGAAGTCGGCGCTGATCAATCAGCAGCTTCTCTTCTACGTCCCCTTCGGCGGAGCCGAGCGGTATCGGACACGGTTCGCCGAAGGGGTTCGGCTGACTGCCTCTCTGCGGCAGATCTTCGGCCCCTGGCCTGGTCGTCCGCTGCCGGATGACTGGTGGGAGAGAGGCAAGCCTCTGGTCGCCGACTACCGCCTGCACGTCTCCGAGCGCCACTATCCCAAGCGTGAGGTCTCGGCCGCACAGGCGATCATCGAGATGGAGGCGACGACAGGGTGGACTGCGATGCATTCCACGGTCGCCGGGGTTCTGATCGGCTCGTATGCCCTCTCACGTTTCCAGGTCGACGCCACCAAAGCCGTCACCAACTCCCTGGCGAGCGGGGATTCGCGTGGCGTCGTGGTCGGTGCCGGCACGGGTAGCGGCAAGACCCTCGCGTTCTACCTTCCGGCCTTCGCGGCGATGGCCAACCACAAGGGCACGGGGGTGCACACCCTCGCGCTGTATCCGCGCATCGAACTGCTGCGTGACCAGTTGCGTGAAGCAATCAGGAACACCCTTGAACTGCGGCAGCGAGACCTGCCCAGTCCCACCATCGGCGTGCTCTACGGGCGTACACCGCCCAACAGCGACGACGTGACGCATGGAACCTATGAGTGGGCCGAACAGGGAGGGGCGCGCGTCTGTCCCTATCTGACGTGTCCGACCGGGGACGGCGGCGCCATGCTCTGGTCCGACCAGGACAGAGTCCGCAATATTGAGGCGCTGCGGTGCTCCGAGTGCAAGGAGGGGGAGATACCTGACGGGGTCATGGCCCTCACCCGGGAGTCGATCAACAGGGTTCTGCCCAAGCTGCTCTTCACCACGACGGAGATGCTCAACCGCAACAGCGCTGGGTCGAAGTTGAGCAGGACTCTCGGCTGGACGGGGTACGGCCCCCGTGTCGTCCTGCTCGACGAAGTGCACACCTACTCCGATTCCACGGGTGCCCAAACAGCCCTGCTGCTGCGGCGCTGGCGTCACGCACGCCGCGGCGCCGTCACCTTCGTCGGGCTGAGCGCCACCCTGCGTCAGGCTGACCGCTTCATGGCAGAACTCGTCGGGCTCCCTGCGCAAAGCGTCACGCTCATCGAGCCGCACAGCAGGGACATGGAGTCGGAGGGCCGCGAGTATCACCTCGCGCTGCGCGGCGACCCTTTGTCGGGTACAAGCCTTTTGTCCACCACTATCCAGACGGCAATGCTCCACGGACGCCTGCTCGACAGGAATCGGCCGGCCGGCACGACGCTGCACGGGACCAAGGGATTCCTGTTCACCGACGACCTGGATGTCACCAACCGCCTCTATGACGACCTTCGGGACGCAGAGGGCGGGCAGTACGGAAGAAACCGGCGACGGTGGGACGCTCCAGTCCTGGCGGCTCTGCGCTCCATGGACCTGCCGGCCGAAGAGGAGCGTTACCTCGCGGGCCAGTCCTGGAACCTTCCGGAGTTGATCGGGCACAGCCTCAGTGCCGACCTGAGCCAGCGTCCGTTGAGGATCGGCCGGACATCCTCCCAGGATGCGGGCGTCGACACGGATGCCGATCTTGTCGTCGCGACAGCCTCGCTCGAAGTCGGTTTCAACGATCCCGACGTCGGACTAGTGGTCCAGCACAAGGCGCCTCGCGATCCGGCATCCTTCCTGCAGCGCCGGGGCCGGGCCGGACGTGAGAGGGGCACACGCCCACTCACGATCGTCGCCCTGTCCGACTTCGGCCGAGACCGGTTGGCCTACCAGGACTACGTGTCCCTGTTCGCTCCCGAGGTAACCCCTCGCACCCTGCCAGTGCACAACCGCCACATCATCAAAATCCAAGGCGCTCAGGCCTTCATCGACTGGCTCGGCAACCGACTGCGTCACCGCAGCCTGTGGGTCAGCGCCCGAACACTAGCGACAGGAAACACCTGCCCCGACTCCAAAAATAAGCAGTTGCCCGCCGCCCGGAGGGCGATCACCGAGGATTTGGAGAGACTCCTCGGCGGGGACGACACCCTCCTACGCTCCCTGGCCAACCATCTGCGAGGCGCGCTGCGCCTGAGCCCCGACGAAGTGCAGGCCCTGCTGTGGGAGCAGCCCCGGTCCTTGCTGCTGGCAGTCGCTCCGACTCTCCTGCGACGTCTTACGGTCGGCGCGTCGCCGATCCATCAGGATCCTGGCGCAGTCGACCGGAAGGCTTTTCTGCCCGAGTTCGTCACGGCCTCGCTGTTTGCTCCGCTGAATCTTCCGGAGGTGAGCTTTGATCTCCCCTTCGCCACATCCGAGGACGAAGACAGGTTGCCCGTAGGCCGCGCGCTGCGGGAAGCGGTGCCCGGCCGTGTCAGCCGCCGCTTCGGGTATCGCGACGACCGTCACCGCACGTGGCTGGAAGTTCCCACCGACGTCGATGATGCGGTGATCGATCTGGGGAGCATTCTCGACGCGTCGGAGCGGCAGGGCCGTTGGAACACGGGCCGCACGGATGTGCAGACGGTCGAGGTCACTCGCCCGCGGCGGATCAGACTTGCGCAGCCGGACAAGGAGATTGGGACCTCCTCGCAAGGCATCCCGTTGTGGGCCACCCAATTCGTGGACAACCCTGCGGGTCCGCCGGTTGCAGCGGACGTACCGAAAGTGCCCGAATGGCGGGATCAGGTGCTGTCCATCGGGTTCGCCACTCACGCCTCCAGCAACCCCACCGAGGTGCGCCGGATGACCTATGGCGCTGTGGCTGAAGTGATCAATGGCAAGCCGGGCAAGCGGCACAAGGTGCAGGTCAGCTACGTCCTCGAGGGGGCGAGGGCAGCCATGGGCTTCACCTCGTCCGTCGACGCCGTCCACATACGGATCAAGCCCCTGGATCTCTCCGTGCCGGGCGTGGTGGAGCATTTGAACTCTCCCCAGTGGCGTTCGAAGGCGTTTGTGAACACCGTCCTGGAGGACCAGCGGATCGCTGCGACCACCAACTCGTTCCAGCGTGGATGGTTGACCCTGGTCTACCTCTCCGCGTTCGCGCTCGAGGGGTTGGAGGGCGCCAAGCCCGAGGCGATTCACGCGGGACTGTCGCAGGGCGCCTGGCGGGACAGCATCACGAAGGTCATCCCGCTGTTGTACAGGCAGGATCCCTCTGCCTCGCCTGCGGACCTCGGCAGTCCTGCCGACCGTGTCATCAGCGATCTGCAGGAACTCAGCCAAAACCCCGATGTCGTGACCGTGCTGGACGACGCCGGCGCACTGCTGTTCGGCGAGATCCTCCATATCCGCACAGCTGACCTGGCCCGCCGCGCCTACCGAGACACCTTGGCCGCCGCGATCCTGGAGGCTGTGACCCGAGCCTGTCCCGACGCACGCGACCAGGACCTCACGCTCGACGTGGTGCCGGGTACCGGTGCGGCACCGGATCACATCTGGATCAGCGAGACGTCCGAGGGCGGACTCGGCGTGGTGGAAAAGTTGGCGGAGACCTACGGGCGTGATCCTGCCCGCTTCTGGAGCCTAGTGAGCTCGGCTCTGCGTCCCAACAACTTCGAGCAGACAGATGTACGGCTGACGAATCTGCTCCGTCATGTGGTGGAAGGGGAACCCCATGGCGAGTTGGCCCAGGCGATGAGCGAGATGCGCACCGCAGCGTCGGCTCAGGACAGCAAGAACGCACTGCAGCGCATCCGGTCCGCCTGGAGCGAACTGGATGGTGCGCCGCGGCACGGTGATGTCGCCTCGCTTGCGATGCGCTTGCTTCGCCGCGGCTCCGACAGCCTGACCGACGCGACGGCCCTTGCCCTGGTGCAGGCATGGGATCAGTTGGAAGAAGCAACCGGGATCGAGGTCGACTCCCGGGTCATCGCCTACGCCGTAGGCGCGTCCAAGATCCAGTTGCCTCACAAGATCAGCCCGGACCAGGCCTTCAGCATCCTGTGGCCCCGGGGTGACCAGGCACGGAACTACCATCTGGACTCCTACCAGCCCTACCGTGCGGTGGACAACCCGCAGATCCTGGACCGGCTTCTGGCAGCTGCCGTGCACGCGCAAGCATGGCCGCGCTTGGATGCCACATCGCCGGATTGGCCCACCCGGTATGCCCAGGTGCTCACATCGCATCCTGCCGCCGAAGTGGTCGTTCCCCTGGACCGGCCCGAACTGCTGCGCCGTGTACTGCTGAACATCCCTGCCCTGCGCGTGGACCGTGGAAGTCTCAAGCTGTACGGCGAGGTGACCCAGGTGTACCGGGACAGCCGCGAGGTCGTCGTGAAGGCCGTCATCAAGGAGTCCGAGCAGTGACAGTCCCTCCTCGTACACTGCGCACCAATGCGCGCAGCGCCCTACGCGCGGACTCACTGATCCGGACGGCGCTGCTGGCTCAACTGTCCGCGCCCGGCGGTGAGGTCTGGCTGGTGTCTGCCTGGGTCAGTGATGTGGACCTGGTCGACAACGCTGACGGCTCCTTCGACTACCTTCTGGGCGAAAATCCCCCACTGCAGTGCCGGCTGTCCGACCTGCTGCTAATGCTGGCGAACAGCGGTACCGCCGTGCGCGTAGTAACCCAGGACGCTCCTGCGAACGCACTTTTCCTCGAGCGCCTCGACTTGGGCTGTGACGAGAGTACGGATCTGGCGGTCTTCCGGGACGAGGTGATTCACGAGAAGAGCCTGGTGGGCCCGGGCTGGATGTTCGAAGGCTCCATGAACTTCACGCGCAACGGCCTTGCCCGAAACAAGGAAAAGATCACCTACTCGCTGGACGAACCGGCTGCGGCGCAGGCAATAGTGGACTACCAGCATGAATGGACGGCACGTGGCGTCTGAGGAAGAAGCAGCAGAACAGGCGACCGGTACACAGCAGTTCGTGGACCACTTCCTTCATCGGGACCGCAACGATGCTGGTAAGTACCCGCGCGGCATCACGCTGCTTCGGGATGCGGCCGTCAAGTACCGCAAGTCGCCGATGGTGCTGCCGTGGCTGAACGAGAAGACGCAGCGCATGGCCTACTACGTGATTCCTCGCCGGCGCGAGGAACTCACCGCTGTTCGCGACCTCCTGGTGGCGTTCGTCGGCCCCTCGTTTGCGAAGTACGGCTACGACGCCCCTGCCGCGCTCGACAAGCCGCATGAGGCTGCGCTCCTTCAGCGCTACGGGGCAGGGAGCACCTTCGTCGTCCAGGCGACCGCCGACACGGACGAGAGGAAGCGCCTGAGGACTGCGCTGGAACGCATGGTAGAGGTGGTGGAGCGGGCCCCCGCGCGGTCTTGGTCCGCACCCAAGCCGCTGGGGCGTCTGCTGGCAGATTTCGAAGCAGCCCTTCTCAGCGGTGCACCACAGACGGCCCAGGCTCTCCTCCAGCAGATCGACCGCCAGGGCGGCCTCTCGCCGGCCAACGTCAAACATCTGGAGATCAGGCTGTGGGCCGCGCAGGGAAGGGCGCGCGAGATCCTGGCACTGCGCGGACTGCGCGAAGTACTGCTTCAGGACCCGCCAGTCTTGGTCAAGGACATGGTGCTGTCGGCTCTGTTCACAGCGCACATCGAACCCGCGCTCGCTGAAGGGGACCTGGCCCGTGCCGTAGACGCATTGAAGGCGCCGGACAGCCATCTCTCGCTGCTCGCGGATACAGACCTGCTGGCCCTGAGCGAGCAGGCCGTCACGGTGCTGCTGGTTGGCATGCACGCGCGAAGTGAAGAGGAGGAACTCTCGCGCAGCATCGCTCTGCTCGATGCCGAAGGCCGTGGCGACGCCGTGCCCGAGGCACTCGCGTTCTACCGCCGTCAAGCCCCTGCATTCGGCACCAAGGAACCGGACTGGGCGCAGCCGGATGTGGCACCTGCGGCAGAGCCCGAGGGTGAAGAGATGCCGGCGCAGACGGTCCTGAGCACGTGGTCAGAGGTGGTCGCGGCTGTCGCCCAGAGCGACAAGGCTGCCTTCGACCTCTGTCGCAGGATGGACATCCAGCGAGGCGGCACCTCGGTGCCTCCTGATTCGGTATCCGACGGTGAGATGGCCGAGGTGTTCGGCAGTCTCACCGATGCCGAGTACGAGGTCGTATGGCAGTACGCGCTCGGGCCGTTGCTGCAAGAACTCACCCGCTCAGACCTCACGTTCCCGCACACGCTGACCACGATCATGCGGAGCATCGTCAACCAGCGCTGCGACCCGGCGAACCTCGCAGTCCTCGACCTGCTCCTGGAACTGTTCCTTCGCTCCGCCCCACAGGCAGCGGAGTACGAAGAGTTCCTGGAACAGCTGAGCCTGCGGTTCGACGAATGGGTCGCACCCGAGACGGCCGGGCAGGCCCTCGACTTTGTCGACCGCCTGGTGGCATGGGCCGCGCCGGCACCCGCAGCCCGCGTACAGACAGCCCAACTCCTGTTCGCCCCGTTGCATCTCCACATGCGCCGACTCGACGGGGCATACCTGTCAACGGCGCGGTCGCTCAGTGATGAGCTAGAGCTCGGGTTGGACTGGCCTGAGCAAACCCCCTCGCAGACCGAGGAGAGCGAGCCGGTTGTCGAAACCGCGCAGATCCTCGTCTACGGCCTGGACGAGGGCGTGCTCCAGCGTGTCCACGACCGCGTCACCCGCCAGTTCCCCCGTGTAAAGGTGGTGCTCTCGGCAGAAAAGGTCGCATCGAAGCATCTGAAGGAGACGGCCCGCAACTCGGATTTCAGTGTGGTCATCACGCAGTGCGCTGCGCATGCGGCGACCAACTGCATCGGTCAGTACGCCAAGGAAGTCATCTACCCCCGAGGAGCCGGCTCGGCCTCCGTCACACACGCAGCCATCACCGCCTTGTACGAGCATGCCGCCAGGCAGGACCCGTCTGCTCAACTGCGGTGATACGCCGTGTGCCGCGCCCATCGGGCGCGGCACGAAGCTGCCCGCCCTCCGGTGCGCACCGTACAGGTGAAGGGGGCTACCCGACTGGTCCCCCACAATCTGACGGGCGGTTGGGGCGCTGTATCCATACCCATGCATCCCCTTGCCCGCTTGAACGCCGCGTGGCGCCGGCATGTCGTCGCTGCCCTCGTGCCTACGGCCCGGCCGAGAAGACCCGCGCCCATTGACGGTGGATGGGGAGCACGACGGAAGACGCCCTCCCCGAGGGGACACCTCGCATGCTGTCACAAACATCGTGAACCAGCATGCGCACGCGGCAGTGCACCGAAGCGGCCCGCATCGGTGTCGGTGGTGCGTTACCTCGTAGATGTGGTGCACACAACCGTTGGGTCAGCCCCGTACGGTGCGGCTCAGTAGATCGGTGAGCAGGCGGATGTCGTTGGGGGTGTTCTGCAGGCCATTCCAGCGGCGCTGTTCGCCGTCGGGAAAGCGCCACATGCCCGAGGTCCAGGCGGTGACCGGCATAAGAGACAGGACCGCCTTGCGCACCGCGTCGCAGTCGACCTCTTCGGCAGACATGCCGTCGGTGAGGCTATCCATGACGAAACCCATGGCCTGGATGCCAGCACCGTGAGTGAGGCGGGACTGGCGTGGCGGGAGTTTCCAAGCGTCGCTGAACGTCTCCTTGACAATGGCCCAGAAGGAGCGCAGATGCAGCAGCATGCGGTCGACGTCACCGGAGCCGTCTTCGGGGTTGCGGTACTGGTAGAGGGCGCCCTCGAAGAGGCTGTGCTCCAGCATGCGGAGAACGGCAGTGTCTTTGATGTTGCCGTCGGGTGAGGTGGGGCTGGCGATGCGGCCGTAGAAGGGGCCCTGGCCGTCGGTGTTGAGGCGGGTCATCAACTGGGCCGGCAGGCGCTTGCGCGCGTAGGTAGGCGGGAGATGACCGCTGGTCTCGGGCAGGAGCTCGTGGATGAGGCCCTTGGGCAGCGGCTTAGTGGAATTGACCAGAATGAACTGCGAGCGCTGGTCTTGCTGGTCGTCGGCGATAAAGCCAACGGCGGCGACGGGGAATTCGGCAAGGTTGGCGTCGCGGATCGCAGCGCTGCGCTGCTGGCCGTCGACGATCAAGGCGGGCTTGTCCTCGTCGGGCAGGGACTCATCGACGGGGATGACCAACTCGCCGGGGACGGAGTAGTCGACGCTGTCCTTGCGTCGTGCTCCGCTCTCGAAACGGACGGAACCGTCGAAGGCCAGGACCAGGGCATTGGGGAGCATGGCCTTGTCGGACTCGAGGTAGCGGCGGATGCCGCGGATGTGACTGAGGACCTCGGGGCGCTGGTAGCCCTGGAGGGCGCTGTCGTCGTCGCGGCGGACGCGGGAGACGGCAGCAAAACTGTGGATCTTCTTACCGTCGACAGCGAAGCAGTAGATTTTTCGGTCTCCTTGGCGCACCTCGAGTGCAGGGAGCCTGAGTTCGTAGCGGTCAGCCATCGCATCTCCTGACTGGTTCAAAACGTTAAAAGGATTAGGGCCGCATGTTACCCGAAGGTGAGCGATCGCATTTTCGCCTCGAGTACGGTCAGATTATGGAATCCGCGACGCTTGTTGCGTTCACTCCCGCGGAATATAGCAATCTCAATGCCGTGTTTCTTGCACAGAGCGCAGAGGCAGGCGCGCCATGGAGCGTCGCTCAGCGTGCGCTCATAGAATTCGAGATAGCTTTTCTTTTTCGGTCCCAGCACCAGGGACTCGTACGTCTGAAGCGCGGTCAGCACGCCCTCAAGGGAGTTTTCCCCGCAGTCGAATTCCCGCAGCGCGCGCAGGCAGGCCCGTTCTGCGCTGATGGCCTGGGCCTGGGAGACGCTTCCGGAAAGGATGAGGCGTTTGAGTGCGGGATTGCCGTCGACTTGGGGGACCCTGATGGCCGTGTAAGCGCCGGTGGCGGTGTGGTAGTTGTTGCGGTCATCCATGAAGGCCTGGCGGAAGGCGGAGGTGCTGTCGAAGCTGGTCACGCCGTGGCGGGCGAACTGCTCCATGCTGTCGACACGGTTAATGCCGAGAAGGTGTAGTTCGGTGTCATGCTTGCGCACTTCGTCGATGGCTCGCAAGCAGGCCAGGATCTCGTGGGACTTGAGGGGGACCATGCCGCCGAGGGCGATACGCCGATATCCCATTTTCTGCAGTTGCGCGACGGAGTGGGCGTAACTGTCGGGTCCCCACCCCTGGGCGGCGCCGACGGGTTCGAAGCGGGCGCCGTGCTTTTTGGTCGCGGCGAGAAAGTTCTCAGCGAGTTCCAGGGAGATCTGCTGGCGTTCCACCCACGCCGCTTCTGGTTCCGTGTCGGATTCTTGAGGGATGTAGCCGAAGATGATGTGGTCGATGCTGATGCCGGCGTCGAATCCGCATCGACCGTAGAAGTCAAGGACTTCATCGACTTCGTAGGGTGGGCGCTCTTCGTCGATATAGTTGAAGGCGCCGCAGTCTCCGATGGTGGAGCATTCGTCGGGAAGACGGAAGAAGTTCCTCACGCCCAGGCGGTAGAAGCGCTCGCGCTGGGGTGCAGAGTATTTACCTGCACCCTTCATGGATCCGTCGACAACCGCCTTGCTGACAAGGATCCCGTCGTAGGGGATCGGTGTCACGGCCTGGTGGGCGTAGACGTCATCACGCTGACGGACTCGGTAGGGCGAGTACTCATCGTTGATGAAGTCGTACGTGGGGCTCACCAGGTCCTGGCTGTCAGGGAAATAGAATTTCACGCGGCCTTTGCCTTTTCCTGCACATAGATACGGAGGAGGTAGTTCGACAGGGTGCTGATGTGGCGGGGGTTGTTCTGGAGTTCGTTCCAGGGGGTGTTCAGGTCGGGCCAGCGTCCCTGGGTCCAGCGGCAGTGCGGCGCGATCAAGGCGAGTTCGTCCCGCGCCAACTCCACGGCATGGGGTGAGGCGGGGTCGATGGCCATCATGACGCGATCCATCAAGCGTCCCATGGAGCGGATGCCGACGCCGTGCATGAGCCGACTCTTGGTCGCCGGCAGCCCCCACGCGTCGGGGAAGGTGTCGCGCACCGCGGTCCAGTAGACGACGAGGATCTGGCGGATGGTGGCCGTGTCGACCGTGCCATTGGACAGATTTTTGTAGGGAAAGAAGGCGCCTGACGGGGAGTTGAGGGACTCCTGGATGGCCGTGGTGAGGCTGTTGTCCGTGACGACGGCGTCCGTCTTCTGCTCGGCCGTTGTGGACGGGCGGCGCACCAGGCCTCGAAAGGGTGAGTCCTTGTCGTGGTTGAGGGCCTCGACCAGCACGGCCGGGAGTTTGCGGGCGGAGAGTTTGGTCGGCAGCAGGGTGCCGACTTCCGGGAGGAGTTCGGTCACGAGATTGGTGGGCAGCGGGGACACCGTGTTCACGCGCAAGAACTGGTCGCGCTGGGTTTCCAGGTCTTCGGCAACGAAGCCGGCGATGGTCACAGCCAGGCGGGTGTTGCGGGTGCGAGCCAGGGCGAGGCTGCGCTGCTGACCGTCGACGATCCAGGCGGGCCGGGGAGCGTCGGGGGCATCGGGCAGGGTGATCTCCAGCGTGCCCGAGGTGCACAGGCCGTCGCTGCTGCCCGGGCCCGGGCTGGACTTGAACCGCACACTGGAGGGCAGCGCCATGATCAGCCCGTTGGGAAACAGGACCTCCTCGCCGTCGAGGTACTCGAGAATCTGCTTCACGTGCTGCTTTTTCTCGGGGCGTTGGTAGCCGATCAGTTTGCCCGCTTCGTCTCGGGAGATGCGGGCAACGTCGGCGACCTGGTGGACCTCTTCCGCCGCCAAGGTGAACACATACAGCGGGATCGTGGGGTGCTGATCGATCCGCAGAGCCCGACGCTTAAGCACAGTGGAGGTCATCGTTGGCCAATCGTTGACGAGTACAGGCCTGCGAAGCGCTTCTGTTCGCAGGCCATCCCCTTGTCTCTCAGTAGGCGTAGCAGGCGCGTACGGGACGCGTCTGGGTAGTGGCTTTTCATGTCCTTGATGAAGTCGATCACTGCAGCGTCCGACATCGGGGTGCGTGCATAGCGTTCCGGGCGGGCCGCCTGGTCGACCCAGGTCGTCCAACGTTCTGTGGCTGCAGGGGTAATGAGGCGGCCGGGAGTGCAGTGCTGCAGCCAGGCTGCCGCCATGCGGGCGTTGAGGCTGGTGAGGGTGCCGCCCAGGGCGTTACGCAGGGCGGCGTTGGCTGGAATGCGCAGCACGCCGTCCAGGTCGCAGGCGCCTCCGATGAGCACCGTGTCCGCTCCGCTGGCCGCCAGGGCGAGCAGCTCGCGGTGCATGGCTTGGGCGTACGTCTCGGACAGCACCACAAGAATTCGCCCGGAAGAAGCCGCAATCTTGGACAAGTTGTGACTTTCGTCCATGCGCTGCAGACGATCCCACCAGTCGGCCGCCTGGGACGTGGAGGAAGCCACGGAATCTGCGTGTCGAGACATGAAAGTGGCCGCGTAGGAGGGGGCGAGACTGGAGACTGATCGCAGACCCAGTCCGGCCGAGGCCACATACAAGCGGGGCGCGAACCCGGCATGGGCAGCAACGGCAGCCAGGGCTTGAGCACGCCGCCACTGGTCTCCTTGGTAGAGATGCGCCAACTCCACCCGCCCCTCGGAGGCGGTTCGAAGGCGGCGTTCCCACTCCGCGGCCCTCTCGGGCAGATCCGCAGCGGGCAGATCGCGGGCCCGCAGGGCGGTCACGGGTGGTGAAGCCTTCCGGTCCGTGCACGTGACCACGATGGGCAACTCGTTCACTGCGGATCGACCTCTGGCTTCTCTAACTCGTCTGTTGTCGTGATTACTGTAGCCGGTAGTTACCGGGGTAGGCTTCGCCTGCCTCAACTGAGGCAACTGGACATCAGACAAGGGAGTGACAGCATGGATCGTCCCGCGATCGTGTTGCTGAGTGGCGGCCTGGACTCGACCACGGTGCTGGCCATCGCCAAGGACCAGGGATTCACTCCCTACGCGCTCAGCTTCCGCTACGGTCAGCGCCACTCCATCGAACTGGAGGCAGCCCAGCGCGTCGCCCAGGCCCAGGGGGTGGCCCGGCACGTCATCGCCGACATCGATCTGCGGGTCTTCGGCGGCTCTGCCCTGACCGCCGACATTGAGGTGCCCAAGCACGAGTCGCTCCAGGACACGCCCCAGTCCGGGGTACCGATCACGTACGTGCCGGCCCGCAACACGATCTTCCTGTCGTTCGCACTGGCCTTCGCCGAGACCGTCGGCGCCAGCGACATCTTCACCGGGGTCACGGCCGTGGACTACAGCGGCTACCCCGACTGCCGCCCCGAGTACATGGAGGCCTTCGCCACGATGGCCAACCTGGCCACCCGAGCCGGCGTCGAGGGCACCTCCAAGATCACACTGCACTCCCCTCTGATCGCACTGTCCAAGGCCGACATCGTCCGCGAGGGCCTGCGCCTGGGCGTGGACTACTCCCTGACCTCCTCCTGCTACGACCCCGACGAACAGGGACAGGCCTGCGGCAAGTGCGAGACGTGCCTGCTGCGCCTGAAAGGCTTCGCCGAGGCCGGCGTGAAGGACCCGGTCCAGTACCAGAGCGCCTGAGCATGACGTACCTGATCAAGGAAATCTTCTACACCCTTCAAGGGGAAGGCAGTCACGCAGGACGCCCTGCAGTTTTCTGCCGCTTCTCTCGCTGCAACCTGTGGACCGGCCGGGAACGTGACCGCGCCCGCGCCATCTGCCAGTTCTGCGACACCGATTTTGTCGGCACTGACGGCGAAGGCGGCGGCCGCTTCACCACCGCCGACGACCTGGCCGCCGCCGTGGAGGCTGCCTGGCCCACTGCCGATCGCGCACACCGGTTCGTGGTGTGTACCGGAGGAGAACCCCTGCTGCAGTTGGACGAGAAGGCCATCAACGCCCTCCACGACCGCGGCTTCGAAGTCGCAGTAGAAACCAACGGCACCCGCCCGGCACCCCGGGGTATCGACTGGCTGTGCGTGAGCCCCAAGATCGGCTCCACACTGGTCCTCACTCACGGCGACGAACTCAAACTGGTCTATCCCCAGGCCGGCGGCGACCCCGCCCAGTTCGAAGACCTCAACTTCCGCCACTTCAGACTGCAACCCCTGGACGGCGCTCATCGCGAGACCCACACTCGCGCCGCCGTCGAGTACTGCATGAAGAACCCGCGCTGGACACTTTCCCTCCAGACGCACAAGTATCTGGGAATTCGGTAATGGAAATCTTTCGCGAGTTCACCTTCGAAGCAGCCCACCGCCTGCCACGTGTCCCCGAAGGACACAAGTGCGCCCGCCTCCATGGCCACTCCTACAAGATCACCGTGCACGTCGAAGCGCCAGTGGATGCGGAAGCAGGCTGGGTAATGGACTTCGGCGACGTCAAGCGCGCATTCCAGCCCATCGACGCACAGCTAGACCATTACTACCTGAACGACATCGAAGGCTTGGAAAACCCTACCAGCGAGAACCTGGCCCGCTGGATCTGGGACCGGATGATCGCCGAACTCCCCGCCCTGTCAGCGATCACCGTGCGCGAGACCTGCACCTCCGGTTGCACCTACCGAGGCGAGTAGCAGCATGCACGACATCCAAAACGAGGCCGACCACCGCGGCATCGCCATCGACGAAGTAGGAATCAGCGGCCTGCGCTACCCCGTCACGTTCGATGACGGCCACACGCGCCAGAACGGCATCGCCGACATCAGCGTCACCGTCGGCCTTCAGGCGGACCGGCGCGGCACCCACATGAGCCGCATGATCGCCCTGGTGCACGAGGAAGTGGCCACCCTCGCCCCGCAGGAGTTGCCCATCGCCCTCAAACGAGGGCTCGAGCTGCTCGAAGCCCCCACCCTGGCACTGACGCTGTCCCTGCCCATCGCCACGACCGTGACCGCACCCGCCAGTAAGCGACAGTCGTGGCAAACGCACGACGTCACCATTACCGGCCGCATCACCGCCGACACCTGCACCGTCGCCACCACGGTGACCACCGACGTCACCAGCCTGTGCCCGTGCTCCAAGGCCATCTCCGACTACGGCGCCCACAACCAGCGCAGCGAGATCACCCTCACGGTCACCGGGACCACCGACGCGCCCTACCCCCTGGCGATCCACGAAATCGTCGACCTGCTGCGCAACGTCGGCTCCGCCCCTGTCTTCCCCCTCATCAAGCGGCCCGACGAGCGCGTCGTCACCATGCAGGCCTACGACCATCCCGTCTTCGTGGAAGACATCATTCGCGGCATAAGCCTCGTATGTCGCGAAAAGGGTCTGAATCATGCGATCCGGGCGAAGAACCTGGAAAGTATTCACAGCCACGACGCCATCGCCAGCCTGACCTACACCGGCTGAACCCACGTCCTCGCCGGCGCCACAGGCCGGAAGGGGGGTGCCATCCCCTTCCTCACGCCGTGCCTGCCGCGGCGAGGCGCATGGTTCCGCCCGACTCCGCGGGAGGCGTCCGCTGGCGGCTATGCACGCGCCCCGCGCCCCGTAAAGTGGGCCGGCACCCGCGACGCTGTCTGGCGCGCCAGCCGTCGACAGACCCACCCGAGTCCCTCAGCGCGACATCGCCGCCTGATCCACGCGTTCCTTACGCACCTCGGAACCAGGCACTTACCCCAGCACTGCAGCACGGACCGACGCCTTAACGATGTCAGTGCCGTGCGCTGTACTGTCTGCACGTTCGCCCCACCGCCCGTCCGCCGCTGGAGCCGAGCGCAGCATCCCACCGCCTAGACAGAAAGTAGATCGTGAAGGCCCCCGCTCCTGCCGGTATCGCCACACTCATCGCCTACATCGCCACCATCCCGGCCGCCAACATGGCTGTCACCCACTTCGGCGCGGTACCCGTCGGCCTCGGTTACGTCGCACCTGCCGGCGTCTACCTCGTCGGCCTGGCGCTCGTCCTGCGCGACCTTGCACGCGAGGCGACCGGCCGTGGCGCCATCCTCGCCGCCATAGCCATCGGCACCGTCCTCTCCTACCTCCTCGCCGACCCCAGCCTCGCCACTGCCTCAGCGGTCGCCTTCGCCGTCGCTGAAACCATGGACTTCGTCGTCTACGAACCCCTGCGCAAGCGAGGACTACTCGTCGCGATACTCGCCTCGAACACCGTCGGACTTCTCGCCGACAGTCTCCTGTTCCTCCACCTTGCCTTCGGCTCCAGCAATTACCTGCCTGGACAAATCCTCGGCAAAACGTGGATGACTCTCGCGGCCGTCATAGTCCTGGGGCTACTGCGCCGCCGTGACCGCGTTATCGCCTGAAGGTCTCAGCCTGCCATCCACGTATGGCACGAAACCTCACCGCAATAGCCTTCGCTCAAGCCCTCCACACGACAGGCCCTGTCGCTCAAGCGGCCGCCCGCAGGTGAACGCCTCAGGGCTCCTGATCGGAGGCGAGCTACCGCACCCTGGCCACCCGCGGAATCCTCGCGCTGCTGGATCCCAGTCTGGTGGCCTCGCAAGCGTGCCTTCTGGCGTCTGCTTGCGCCGACGAACAACGGTGGGAAACCGCGGACGTCTGCGGACCCCCAGTCCCGGCGAAGAACACGTCGCCCCCAGGCGCCTCGCCCGCGTGTGCGGGTGTCTGCCCCCACTGTTCCTCGGACGGTGGTCCGCCCGGTGCCCGCGTCACAGTCCCTCGGGGCCAGTCGGCCAGTGCCCGCCTCGCCGCCGCGATGAGCTGTCTGCCGGCCCTGCCTTCCCGGCCTCGATCCGGGACGACCTGTCCGGGATTTCGGGGGTGGTCCCCACCCGGTCCCGCCGGTCGAGGCCGTCCGCCGGTTCGGCAGCGGGGCCGACCTGCCGCCGTCCGCGGGGGACGGAGCCGGCTCGTGGCGGTGGCCGACCCAGCGGTTCGCGCGGAGGGCCGCGGTCCGCTCCGGCGCCGGTGGCACACCCCGCAGGCGCCCGGAGGGCCCGGTCAGGCGGACCGCTTCCGGGACGGTGTCTTCTTCGGGGCGGGCTTCTTCGCCGTGTCCTTCGCCGTCGCCGTCGTCTTCTTCGAGGTCGCCGTCGTCTTCTTCGCCGTGCTCTTCGCGGGCGCCGCCGTCTTCTTGGTGCCCTCGTCCGCCCTGGACGTCGACTTCCGTGCCGTGGCCGTCTTGCCTGGGGTGGCCTTCGTCGTCTTCTTGCCCCCGGTCTCCTTGGGCGCGGCCCGTCCCCGCAGTGGTCTGACCTCGGCCTCGCCGGTGGGGGTCCCGCGGGACTCGCGTGCCGCCCGGACGCTGTTCTCCAGCGCGGCCATCAGGTCGAGCACCTTGCCGTCGGCGGCGGGGGCCGGGGTCTCGGGCGGGACCTCGCCGGCGGCCTTGGCCGCGATGACCTCCTCCAGCGCCTCGCGGTACTCGTCGTGCAGGTCCTTCAGGTCGACCTCGCCGAGGGTGTCCATGAGGGCGTCCGCGAGGTCGAGTTCCTTGTCGCGGATGGTCACGTCGGTGTCGGGGGCGATGCCCTCGGGGGTCCGTACCTCGTCGGGCCACAGCAGGCCGTGCATGACGATGGCGTCCCCTACGACCCGAAGCATGCCGAGGCGTTCCCGGCCGCGCAGCGCGTACTTGGCAATGGCGACCTTGTCGCTGCGTTTGAGGGCCTCGCGCAGGAGGGTGTACGGCTTGGCGGCGGGCGTTCCACCGGCGGCGAGGTAGTACGCCGCGCCCATCTGGAGGGGGTCGATCCGGTCGGCCGGCACGAAGGCCACGATCTCGATGGTGCGGGCGGTCGGGATGGGCAGGTGGGAGAGGTCCTCGTCGGTGATCGGGATGATCGAGCCGTCGGCGTCCTCGTAGGCCTTGCCGATCTCGTCCTGGCCGACCTCGCGGTCCTCCAGTTCGCAGACCTTGCGGTAGCGGATGCGGCCGCTGTCCTCGGTGTGGATCTGGCGGAAGGAGATGGCGTGGTTCTCCGTGGCGTTCACCAGTTTGATCGGGATGGTGACGAGACCGAAGGAGATGGCGCCGTTCCAGATCGATCGCACGTACCGCACCCTGCCTTTCCCGTTTTTCCCGGTTCGTCTGGGATTGTCATCTTATGACGCCTATCACAGAGGTGGAGGGGCGCCGGGTCGCGCTGAGCAACCTGGAGAAGGTGCTGTATCCGGAGACCGGCTTCACCAAAGGGGAGCTGCTGCACTACTACGCGACCACCGCCGGGGCCCTGCTGCCGCATCTGCGGGACCGGGCGGTGTCCTTCCTGCGCTATCCGGACGGCCCCGACGGACAGCTGTTCTTCGCCAAGAACGTGCCGCCGGGTACGCCCGAGTGGGTCACGACCGCGAAGGTGCCGCGCTCGTCGGCGGACAGTCCGGCCCGGATGGTGGTGGTGCAGGACCTGCCCAGCCTGGTCTGGGCGGCGAACCTGGTCACCGAGTTCCACACCCATCAGTGGCTGGTGCAGACGCCCGACGAGGCCGACCGGCTGGTCTTCGACCTGGATCCCGGTGCGCCCGCGCACGTCGTGCACTGCTGCGAGGTCGCTCTGTGGCTGCGTGAGCGGCTCGCCGCCGACGGGATCGAGGCGTACCCGAAGACGGCCGGGTCGAAGGGGCTGCACCTGCTGGCGGCGGTGCGCGGGAGTTCCTCCGAGCGGACGTCCGAGTACGCGAAGGCGCTGGCGGTGGAGGCGGAGCGGGTGATGCCCGGGCTGGTGGTGCACCGGATGAACAAGAGCCTGCGGCCGGGGAAGGTGTTCGTCGACTGGAGCCAGAACGCGGCCCGCAAGACCACGGCCACCCCGTACACCGTGCGCGCCCGCCGGGCCCCGCTGGTGTCCGCGCCGGTGACCTGGGAGGAGGTCGCCGGCTGCGACAGCCCCGGACAGCTGGAGTTCCGGGCCGGGGACATCGCCGCGCGGCTCCAGGACCTCGGTGACCTCATGGCCCCGCTGACGGACCCGGCGAGGGCCGCGCCCCTGCCCTGACCGGGCTGGAGCGGGCGGTCCGGCTACACCCTTCCCCAGGTGTTCCGGTCCCGGGCCGTCCCGTGCAGGGCCTCCACGTCCGCCGGTTTGAGGACTCCGCCCAGCCGGGCCAGGTCCGCCAGCTCGGTGTCGCGCAGGATGCGTACCCGGCGTGTCTCCGCGGTCACGGTCACGTCGGCCGGGGCGGTGAGGACCAGCACCGGGCGGACCTCGGCGGTCAGGGCGTACGAGGCGCGGTCGGCGTCGGCGCGCAGGCGGCGCAGCAGCGGCTCGGCCGTGTGGCGGCCGAGGGTGACCATGGGGTCGTCGACCAGGACGCGTGTCCTGCGGGCGTACAGGGCGTGGACGGCGAACAGGCCGCCGGGGCCGATCACCAGGTGGTGGATGCGGCCGCCGCCGGGCAGCGGGACGGAGTGCAGGGTGCGCCAGCCGGCGTCCTCCAGCCCGTCCAGTGCCTCGCCGGCGCTCTGCTCGGCGGCCAGGGCGCGCCGGCGGGGGTCGGGGCGCAGCCGGTGGGCGGGGCCGGGGTCGCGGTCGAGGGCGACGAGCAGGGCCTCTCCGGGGCGGTTGGGGGCCAGGTCGTCGTCCGGGTGCAGGGTCAGCCGGGCGAGTTCCGCGGGGGTCGGGACCGGGGGCGGGCCCACGGTGACCGGGCCGGTGAGGAAGGGGCGCAGGGCGTGCAGCACGGCGTCCCCGCTGTCCTCGCGGAGCAGGTTGACCCGGCCTGTCTCACGGTCGTACCAGGCGACGTTGCTTCCGTCCGCGCGGCAGACGTAAAGCCGTTCCCTGCCGTGCCGGCCGGCCGGCACCACGCGCAGTCCGCTCATGTGCCATCACCCCTCGACCATGGGAACAGGCGGGGTGCTCCCGGGGCAAGAGCGGTTACCGTGGAGGACGGCCCCGCGAGGGGAGTTGGGGAGGCGCCGGTGCGGTCCCGCGGAGAGCAGCCCGACGTACCGGCTCCGGAGAGCCCGTGGAACGAGATCGTGCCCGGCCTGTGGATGGGCGGGCACGAGTTCCGGGGCCGTTCCGGACGCCTGGAGTCCGCCGTCGTACGCGACGAGTTCGACGTGGTGCAGACCCTGCTGCGGCTGCCGGGGTACGGGCCCGATCCGGGCGTGGAGCACCATGTGTGGCCGATTCCGGACGGGCCGCTGGACGGGACGCAGCTCGCCGGGGTGATGCGGCTGGCGCGGGCGGCGGACGAGGCGCTGGACGCCGGCCGCCGGGTGCTGGTGCGCTGCTGTCACGGGTACAACCGGTCGGGGCTGGTCGTCGGGCACGCCCTGGTACGGCGGGGTGAGCGGGCCGACGAGGCGATCCGGCTGATCCGGGCCCGGCGCTCGGCGTGGGCGCTCCACAACGAGCTGTTCGTGGCGTACCTGCGGGTGGGCCTGGCGACCGTGCGGCTGCTGGAGGAGCTGGCCGAGTAGCGCCCCCGGCGGTACCGCCCCGAGCACCCCCGCACTGCACCCCCGGCGGTACCGCCCCGCCCATCCCCGCACCGCTCCGCCGACGCGCCGTGCGCCCCTCCCCCGGCGCCCCGTGCCGTGCGCGGAACGGGCGGTCGGCACAGGCTGGGCACATGTCCCCGCACACCCACGAATTAAGGTGGACGGGGATCGGACCCGACGCCCAGGAGCACCGTGCCAGCCCGCCGTCCCGCGCGCACCGCCCTCGCGGTGACCGCCGTCGCCCTGCTCACGGCGACGGCGGCGGCCTGCGGGGACACCGGCGGGCTGCGGGGCGCCGGGTCGACCCCGGCTGCCGTCGGACCCGTGAAGCTCTGGCCCGGGCTGCGTCCGGCGGCCAGCCCCGCCTTCCCGTACGACGTGGCGGTCAGGGAGAGGGTGAAGGGCGTGGCCGTGCCCGGGGACGACATCCGGAAGGTGGATCCGGTGGACGTCGTCGAGGCGGAGCTGGAAGCGCATCCGGACGACTACGGGCCGAAGGGCGCCTACCACGCCACCGTGGACCGGATGCAGGAGTGCCGTCCGGGGGGTGACCGCTCCCGCTGTCCGCTGCTGGAGCCGTACTACCGGGACCTCACCGGGGACGGCCGGCCGGACCTGACGCTGGGCTTCCGGTTGTATCCGACGAACCAGACGGGGGTGCGGGTCTACACCGTCGAGAAGCACGGGCTGGTGCAGGTGCTGGCCGACAACGACGCGATCACCGGGGTGGAGCTGGCCGGCCGGGCGCTGATCGAACGCTCGCCGGCCGACATCTCGGGCTACGAGTACCGCACCACCTGGGTGTGGGACCCGGGCCAGCGCTCGATGGTGTTCTCCCGCGACGAGTACCTGCACGTCGGTGACGGCCGGCACGGCAGGACGCCGTCCGCGTCCGCCTCCCCCTCGTCCCCGTCTGTGTCCCCTTCCACGAGCCGGCGATGAGGCTCGCGCTGCCCCACTGGGCCGGGACGCTCGCCGCCAAGGCCGCCGCGTTCATCACGGGGATGTGCTGTGCGCTGGCCGCGCTGCTCGGTGTGCTGGTCCACGTCTCGGTGACCGACCAGACCGTCGGGCAGGCCCGTGACCTGGCGCTGTCGCGGCTGACCGACGCCACCCGGGCGTACGAGGCGGGGGACACCCTGCTGCCGGGCGCCGCGGTGGATCCCGCGGGGCTGCCCGCGCCGCTGCGGACGCTGGCGGTGACCGGGGAGCGCGGCACGATGGTCTCGACGTACCGGGGGCGCCCGACCATGTGGGCGGCGGGGCCGGTGGCCGGGCGCCGGGCGTTGGCCGTGGAGGTCGACTACTCGCAGCAGTCCCGCACCATCGCCGCCCTCGACCAGTCGATCCTGTGGTCGTCGGGGCTCGCCATCGGGGCGACCGTGCTGGTCGGCGCGTTCGCGGTGACCCGGGTGACCAGGCGGCTGCACGACACCGCGCGGGTGGCCCGGCGGATCAGCGCGGGCGACCTGGACGCCCGGGTGGAGGACCCGCGGACGAAGGATCCGACCCGCCCGCAGGACGAGGTGGCCGCGGTGGCCGCGGCCCTGGACTCCATGGCCTCGTCGTTGCAGGGCAAGCTGCTGAGCGAGCAGCGGTTCACCGCGGACGTGGCGCACGAGTTGCGCACCCCGCTCACCGGGCTGCACGCGGCGGCGGAGCTGCTGCCGCCGGGCCGGCCGACGGAGCTGGTGCGGGACCGGGTGGCGGCGCTGCGCACGCTCACCGAGGACCTGCTGGAGATCTCCCGGCTGGACACCGGGCGGGAGCGGCTGGAGGCCGACACGGAGGAGCTGGGCGCTCTGGCCGGGCGGGTGGTGCGGGCGTCGGGTACGGAGACGGAGGTGCGGGTCCTGCGGGACGCGCGGGTGGAGACGGACCGGCGGCGGCTGGAGCGGGTGCTGGGGAACCTGGTGTCCAACGCGCACCGGCACGGCCGGCCTCCGGTGGTCCTGACGGTGGACGGGCCCGTGGTGGTGGTGCGGGATCACGGCGGCGGCTTCCCGGAGTACCTGGTGGCGCACGGCCCGCAGCGGTTCCGTACGGAGGGCGGGGCCAGGGGCCACGGGCTCGGGCTGACCATCGCCTCGGGGCAGGCGGAGGTGCTGGGGGCGCGGCTCTCGTTCGCCAACGCGGTGGACGGGGGCGCGGTCGCCACGCTGACGTTGCCCGGCGGCGGGTAGCGCTCGGGGCGCCGGTGCCTGGTGAGGCGCGGGGCGTGGGCGGGTCGCTCGCGCGGTATTGCCCCGCCGTGTCCGGGGCGTCGGCCCGTGCGCCGTCCCGTTGGGCCCAGCAAAAGAGGGCGGCCCTCCGGGAGGCCTTCTAATGTGGCGATTGGTCAGGTTCCGCCTTTTTCCCGGAGGTAACCCCCATGCGTCTGCGCCGCTCCCTCACCCGGTGTCTCGCCGTGGCCGTCGCCGGCGGGGCGCCGGCCGACGGCGCCGCGGTCGCGCCGGCGGTGGCCGATGACGGCCGGGGGCCTGCCGGTCCGGGGTCCGCACTGCGCGACGACGACCCCGGGCCCTGTCAGGGTGCCGTCACCGCCCGGGGCGGCCTGTGGCCGCGCGACTGGCCGGACCGGGGCAGCAGGCGGGTGCGGCTCGTGCGGGAGGGGGAGACCGTGTCGGTCTTCCGCAAGACGGGCGGCGAGCCCGTGCGCGGCAACCCGCTCTGGTACCTGCTCACGGACGGCACCTGCGCCTGGGGCCCGGCCGCAGGCACCTGGGCCTGGGGCCCGGCCGCCTGCATCCGGAACGTCGGCCCCGCGCGACGCTGGTGCTGACGCGGCCGCCGGACAGCACCCACAAGTCGTCCCGTTTCGGTAGGTTCCGGGCATGACGAAGGCCGGAACCACCGTGGCGGCGGCCCCCGCTCTCGTACGCGCCCCCCGACTCCCCCGGCGCCGGGGCATCGAACTCGCCCTGATCGTGCTGGCCGTCCTGCTGTCCGTGTACGGCTACTGCGCGGTGGGGCTGGCGCGCACCGGCTCCGTCCCCCCGGGTGCCGTCGGCTACGGCGCCGGGCTCGGCGTGCTCGCCCTGTTCGCGCATCTCGCGGTGCGGATCCGGGCGCCGTACGCCGATCCGCTGCCGCTGCCCATCGGGGTGCTGCTCAACGGGCTCGGGCTGGTGCTGATCTACCGGCTGGACCTGGAGACGCCCGGCGACCGGGCGGCCCCCACCCAGCTGGTGTGGTCCACGTTCGGGATCGGGCTGTTCATCGGTGTCGTCCTGGTGCTGCGCGACCACCGGATGCTCCAGCGGTACGCGTACGTGTGCGTGGTGGCCGCCCTGGTCCTGCTGGCGCTGCCGATCCTGTTCCCCGCGGTCAACGGCGCCCGGATCTGGATCCGGGTCGCCGGGTTCTCCATCCAGCCGGGCGAGTTCGCGAAGGTGCTGCTGGCGGTGTTCTTCGCCGCCTACCTGGCCGCCAACCGCAGCGCGCTCGCGTTCACCGGCCGCCGGCTGTGGCGGATGCAGTTCCCGACCGGCCGGGTGCTCGGGCCGATCGTGACGATCTGGGTGGTGAGCGTGGGGGTGCTGGTGCTGGAGCGGGACCTCGGGACCTCGCTGCTGTTCTTCGGGCTGTTCGTGGTCCTGCTGTACGTGGCCACCGGGCGGAGCGGCTGGATCGCGGTCGGGCTGCTGCTGGCGGTGGTCGGCGCCGTCGCCGTGGGGCGGCTGGAGCCGCATGTCAACGGGCGGATCGAGGACTGGCTGCACCCGTTCGCCACGATCGAGGCCGGGCAGGGGCCCAACCAGCTCGCCCAGTCCCTGTTCGCCTTCGCCGCCGGCGGGGTCCTCGGCACCGGGCTGGGGCTCGGGCACTCCGTCCTGATCGGCTTCGCCACCAAGTCGGACTTCATCCTGGCGACCGCCGGTGAGGAGCTGGGCCTCGCGGGTCTCGCGGCGATCGTGCTGCTGTACGCCCTGCTGGTGGAGCGCGGCTACCGGGCGGCCCTGGCGCTGCGCGAGCCCTTCGGCCGGCTCCTCGCGGTCGGGCTGGCCTCGATCGTGGCGCTGCAGGTGTTCGTGATCGCGGGCGGGGTCACCGGGCTGATCCCGCTGACCGGGATGGCGATGCCCTTCCTCGCCCAGGGCGGCTCCTCGGTGGTCACCAACTGGGCGATCGTGGCGCTGCTGATCCGGGTGAGCGACTCGGCGCGCAGTCAGTACGACGGCCGGGAGGCGCCGTGACCGAGTACGGGGGGCTGCCCGAGAACGGGCGCCCGATGGCGAAGTACATCCGGCACGCCTGCGCGTTCTGCGCCCTGCTGCTGGCCGCCCTGCTGGTCAACGCGACCCGCGTGCAGGTCGTGCAGTCCGGGCAGTACACGGGCAGTCCGGCCAACCGCCGCGCGACGATCGCCCGTTACCAGCAGCCGCGCGGCAACATCCTGGTGGGCGGCGAGCCGGTCACCGGCTCCGTGGACACCGGCGAGCAGCTGCGGTTCGAGCGCGGCTACGTGGACGGCCCGTTGTACGCGCCGGTCACCGGCTTCGCCTCGCAGACGTACGGCACCACGTTCCTGGAGCACGCCGAGGACGGGGTGCTCGCCGGCACCGATCCGATGCTGTCGCCGCTGCCGCTGTGGAACGACGTGACGCGCGCGCCGAAGCGTGGCGGGGACGTCGTGACGACCCTGGACCGCCGGGCCCAGGAGGCCGCGTACCGGGGACTGGCCGGCCGCAAGGGCGCGGTGGCCGCGCTGGACCCGGCCACCGGCCGCGTCCTGGCACTGGTGACCAGCCCGTCGTACGACCCCGCCGAGTTGTCCGGCAACAACGAGGCGGTGGCGTCGGCGTGGTCCCGGCTCAACAGTGACCCGGAGAAGCCGATGCTCAACCGGGCGGTACGGCAGACCTATCCGCCGGGGTCGACGTTCAAGGTGGTCACCGCGGCGGCGGCGCTGGACGCGGGCGTCGTCACGGACCTGGACGCGCCCACCGACTCCCCCGACCCCTACCGGCTGCCCGGCACCACGACCCGGCTGACCAACGAGGGCGAGGGCTGCCTGGACACCTCGGTGCGGGACGCCTTCGAGTGGTCCTGCAACACGGTGTTCGCCAAGCTGGGCGTGGACGTGGGCGTGCGGGACATGGCGGCCACGGCGCAGGCGTTCGGGTTCAACGACCCCGATCTGCGCATCCCGTTCTCCGTGGCGCCCAGCACCTTCGACAGCCGGGTGGACCGGGCGCAGCTGGCGCTGTCCTCGATCGGGCAGTACAACACGCGGGCCACGCCCCTCCAGATGGCGATGGTCGCGGCGGCGGTCGCCGACGGCGGCCGGCTGCGTCCGCCGTACCTGGTGGAGCGCACCACCCGGCACGGGGGCGAGACGGTCACCGGCAGCGCGGCCCGTCCGGGGCGGCAGGTGATGCGGCCGTCCACGGCGGCCCGGCTGAGGGAGCTGATGGCCGGCGTGGTCGAGGAGGGCACCGGCAGCCGGGCGGCCATTCCCGGCGCGATCGTCGGCGGCAAGACCGGCACCGCCCAGCACGGGGTGGGCAACACGGGGGTGCCGTACGCCTGGTTCGTCTCCTGGGCGCAGGCCGAGGACGCGCCGGAACCGCAGGTGGCGGTGGCGGTGGTGGTGGAGGACGCCTCGGCGGACCGGGGCGAGATCAGCGGGGGCGGGGACGCGGCGCCGATCGCGAAGGAGGTGATGCGGGCGGTTCTCGGAGGCTGAGACGGGGGGTACCGGTGGCGCGGGGGCCGACCTACCGTGCGCCCATGACGGAATCAGTGATCGCGTACGAACTCGCCCAGGTCAACATCGCCCGCCTCAAGTACCCGCTGGACTCTCCCGAGTTGAAGGACTTCGTGGACGCCCTCGACCCCGTGAACGCGGTGGCGGACACGGCGGACGGCTTCGTGTGGCGGCTCCAGGGCGAGGACGGGAACGCCACCGGCGTCCCCGTCCTCGGCGACGAGTGGCTGATCGTCAACATGTCGGTGTGGCGGGACACGGACGCGTTGACGGCGTTCATGTACCAGGGCCGGCACCGGGAGTTGCTCGCCCGGCGGCGGGAGTGGTTCGAGCGGCCCGAGGAGGCGATGACGACGCTGTGGTGGGTGCCGGCCGGCCACCGCCCGGCGGTCGCCGAGGCGGAGGACCGGCTGCTGCACCTGCGGGCGCACGGCCCGACGCCGTACGCCTTCTCGCTGCGGACGGCCTTCCCGCCGCAGGCGGCCGGGGAGGCGGTGGCGGCCGGGGAGGCGGTGGCCGTCAGCCGACCGGCTTGAGCATCTCGGCGCGGATTCTGAGGGCGTCGCGGGCGGCGGCGTCCAGGTCGATGTCGGCGGGGTCCTTCTTCTTCATGCCCACCGCTCCGACGATGGCCGCCGTGTTGCCGTCCGCCCAGGCGCAGACCGGGTAGGTGAGCGTCACGAGGGCGTTCTTCTGGATCAGCACCTCGCAGCTGACGGGCGTTTCCGCGCCGGACGGGGTGACGTCCCTCGCGGGCTCCCCGACCGTGACGCCGTCGGCCTCGGTGGCGCCCTTGAGCATCTTCCGCCGGACCGAGGCCTCGTTCTTGAACCGGCCGTACATCCCGGACACCAACAGCGAACCCTTGGTGTCGTCGCCGTCCGGGCTGTAGCGGGCGGTGACGGCGTGGATGTCCTTGGCGTCCCAGGCACCGTCGGCCTCCCGCTCGACCTTCTTGCCCTCGGTGCCGGAGTAGTCCTGGGCGAAGACGTACGTGCCGTCCAGCAGCGTGTGGGGCAGCGTGAGTTTGTTCTTCGCCTCGGGGAAGCCGCTCTCGGCCACCACCCCGAGCAGGACGAGCCCCACGACGCCCAGCGTGACGACACCGCCCACGATCCCGAGCACCAGACCCACCCGGCGCTTCTTCGGGGGCGGCCCCATGGGCGGCGCACCGCCCCAGCCGGGGTACGGCTGGGGCGGGTAGGGCTGCTGCGGGTAGGGCTGCTGCGCCGGGTACGGCTGCTGCTGCGGGTACGGCGAGCCGTACGGGCCCGGGGCCGGAGGGGGCTGCTGGCCGTACGGGTACTGCGACTGCGGAGGCATGGACACGCCAGCACGCTACTGCATCCGGGTGAGCGCACCGGCGCCGCGTCCGCGCCGCGGGATCAGGCGGTCACCGGCGCACCCCGGCCGGACAAGTCGTGCACGGGGGATTGACGAGCTTGCTGACACGCAGTCTCATAAGGGGCGAGACCACTACCCCCGGGTAACGAGGAGAGGGAGCCATGACGACCCTGACGGAAGAGGACGCACTGGACGGGCTGCGCGACGCGCTCGGCCTGCTGAAGGACCGGGAACAGGTGGCCGAACGCCTGCTCGTCTCTTCCGCCAAGCACTCCTTCGACCCGGACAAGGAACTGGACTGGGACGCGCCCCTCGAGGAGGGCAAGTGGTTCTGGCCCCCCGAGCTGGTGTCGTTGTACGGCACCCCGATGTGGCAGCGGATGGGCGAGGAGCAGCGGCTCCTGCTCTCCCGGCACGAGGCGGCGGCGCTGGCCTCGCTCGGCATCTGGTTCGAGCTGATCCTGATGCAGCTGCTGGTCCGGCACGTCTACGACAAGGCGGCGACGAGCGCGCACGTGCGCTACGCGCTCACCGAGATCGAGGACGAGTGCCGGCACTCGAAGATGTTCGCCCGGCTGATCACGCACGGCGGCACACCGTGGTACCCGGTGAGCCGGGCCCACCAGAACCTCGGCCGCCTGTTCAAGACGGTCTCCACGACTCCCGGCTCCTTCACCGCCACGCTGCTCGGCGAGGAGGTCCTGGACTGGATGCAGCGCCTGACGTTCCCCGACGAGCGGGTCCAGCCGCTGGTCCGGGGCGTCACGCGGATCCACGTGGTGGAGGAGGCACGGCACGTGCGGTACGCCCGTGAGGAGCTGCGGCGCCAGATGGTGACCGCGCCGAAGTGGTCGCAGGAGTTCACCCGGGTCACCTCCGGGGAGTTCGCCCGGGTGTTCTCGGTGGCGTTCGTGAACCCGGAGGTGTACACCAACGTCGGCCTCGACAAGCGGGAGGCCATGGCGCAGGTGAAGGCGAGCGGGCACCGGCGGGAGGTCATGCAGACGGGCGCGAAGCGGCTGACCGACTTCCTGGACGACATCGGGGTGCTGCGGGGCGTCGGCCGGCGGCTGTGGCGGTCGTCGGGGCTGCTGGCCTGACGCCCTCGTCCGCACGGCGATTAGGCTGCGGGGCATGACCCCGTCCGCCACTCCCGCCTACCGCCGGCTCAGCGTCGAGGAGCGGCGGCGGCAGCTCCTCGACGCCGCGCTCTCCCTCTTCGCGCACCGCGCCCCCGAGGACGTGTCCCTGGACGACGTGGCGGAGGCGGCCGGAGTCTCGCGTCCGCTGGTGTACCGGTACTTCCCGGGCGGCAAGCAGCAGCTGTACGAGGCGGCGCTGGGGTCGGCCGCGGAGGAACTGCGGCAGTGCTTCGACGAGCCGCGCGAGGGCCCGCTGCTGCCCCGCCTGTCCCGCGCCCTGGACCGCTATCTGGCGTTCGTGGACGAACACGACACCGGCTTCAGCGCGCTGCTCCAGGGCGGCAGCGTGGTGGAGACCTCCCGTACGACCGCCCTCGTGGACGGGGTGCGCCGGTCCGCCGCCCAGCACATCTGCCGGCACCTCGGCGTCCTCGACCCCGGCCCCCGGCTGCGGATGACCGTCCGCATGTGGATCACAGCCGTGGAGGCGGCGTCCCTGATCTGGCTCGACGAGGGCAAGCAGCCGCCGGCCGGGGAGCTGCGCGACTGGCTGGTGGAGCAGTTCGTGGCCGTGCTCACGGTCACCGCGGGCCGGGACCCGCAGACCGCCGCACTCATCGGCGCGCTCGCCGGGGATGGCCGAGACTGAACCCGTGAAGAGCCAGGACACCCCGTTCGAGGGCGGGCCCATGGACGGCCGCGTGCTGCCCGTGCTGCTCGGCCCCACCGGGCACCCCCCGAAGACGTACCGCATCCCCGTGCCGGACCCGGACGGCGGTCCGCCCACGGTGGTCGTCTACCACCGCGTGCCGCGCGGGCACAGCCGGAGGCTGGGACTGATCCAGGGATGGAAGTACCGGTACGCCCCCGAGGACCGGTCCGGGGGCCGGCCGAGGTGGCCCTGGTCCAGGCCGGACGTCACGCCGTCCGGCAAGCCGGACGACCCGAACGGGTGACAGGGCTGCGCCGAACCGCGCACGTGCGGGGCGCGCCCCGCACGCACACCCGCCCTGCTCGCGGTGCGATAAGCGGAAGTAATTTCTTCCGATGCGCACCCGAGGTGATGATGTGTCAGGAATGCTCCCGCGCCTGGCCTGCGCGGCCGCGGTGGCGGCCCAAGCTGTCCTCGTGCCCGTCCCCGCCGCCGCGACGCCGGTCCCACAGCCGTCCGTGGCACGTCTGCTGAGTGATCTCCAGCAGCTGTACCGGCAGACCGAACAGGCCACCGAGACCTACAACGCCACCACGGAACAGCTCGAACGGCAGCGCGCCGAGGTCGCCCGCCTGGACGGTGAACTGACCCGCGCCCGGCTCGCCCTGCAGGGCAGCCGGACCGATGCCGGGCTCCTGGCCCGGCAGCAGTACCAGAACAGCGGCGGCCTCGGTCCCTACGTCCGCGTCCTGTTCGCCCGCGACCCGCAGCACGCGCTGGACGAGGGCCACGTCATCGGCGAACTCGCCCGCGAACACGCCCGGACGGTGTCCCGGCTGGCCACCACGGAGAAACGGAAGGACACGCTGGCCCGCGAGGCCCGCAAGGCCCTCGACGCCCAGCAGACCCTCGCCGGCCGGCAGCGGAGCCAGCGCGACGACGTCCGGGCGCGACTGGCCGACGTGGAGCGCATGCTGGCCGGTCTCACCCCGGAGCAGCTCACCGCCGTGGCCCGGCTGGAGCAGCAGGGGGTCAGCGAGGCCCAGCGCAAGCTCACCACCGCGGGCGCCCTGCCCACCGGCCGCCCCGCCTCACCGGCGGGCCTCCGCGCGGTCGACTACGCCCTGAGCCAGCTCGGCAAGCCCTACCGGTGGGGCGCCCAGGGCCCGGACGCGTACGACTGCTCGGGCCTGACGTCCCGGGCGTGGTCCCTCGCGGGAACACCGCTCCCGCGTACCAGCCAGGAGCAGTGGGACCGGCTGCCGAAGGTCCCGCTGGACCAACTGCGCCCGGGCGACCTGGTGGTGTACTTCCCCGAGGCGACGCACGTGGCGATGTACGTGGGCGACGGCAAGGTCGTCGAGGCGCCGAGACCAGGCGAGAAGGTCACCGTCTCACCGATCGCCAGATACCCGATCGTGGGCGCCGTACGTCCTGATACGGGCGCGCGGGGCTAGTCGTTGCAGAACTGCTTCGCTGCGGCGGCCGCGCCCTTGTCGAACCCCGCTTCCCAGTTGGGATCCGGAGCGACATCCTGTTGCGGCATGTTCTTCTTGCAGTCCTTTCTCATGTCGGCAAAGCCCTGCCTGTAGCCCTGGCTGAACTGGTCCTGGGCGTTCTTCTTCTCCTGCTCCGCCACCGAGCCGCACTGCGCCTCGGTGCCGCCGACCTGCTGAGCGCTTACTGCACCCTCGGCACCGGTGATCGTCAGGGAGAAGTTTCCACTGGCGTCCGCTTTCGCGCTGCCGTCCGCGCCGTCGGATGAAGCGACGACTACGGTTCTGTTGGCTTTGAAATCCTTGCCGCTGACCTGGACGGTATTCGCAGCGGTCGCCCTCGCCACACTACAACTGGGCGTTGCCGCCACCGCTGTCGAGGCGGAGAACGTCATCGATCCCAGCGCCAGTGACGACACCGCCAGTGGTGCCAGCACAGCCAGACGCACACGTCGACCGTTCATGGGAACACTCCTACGTGGTTCGTCCCCCCTCCGGCCCCTGCCTTCCAGCGTCTCTCCGCGGGTGCGGGGTGTCAAAAGGGGGACGGACCCGCCGGAGCGCGGTCAGGCCCCGGCGACCGACGCCAGGTAGGCGGCCACCTTGTCCGGCTCGTAGAAGAAGTTCTCGAAGTCGGCCGGATCGTTGAACGCGTTGGCGAACCGGTCCGCCACCGGCTGGAGTTGGCCGGCCGCACCGATGAGGTCGAGCACGTGCTCGGGCGGCGGCGCCAGCATGGCGTTCGTCCACTTGGTGACGTGCTGGGCGGTGGCCCAGTACCGGTCGAAGGTGGCCCGCATCCACTCCTCGTCGAACGGTTCGTCACCCCGTTCCAGGATCGACGCGAGGTACGCGGCGGCGCACTTGGACGCCGAGTTGGAGCCCTGGCCGGTGATCGGGTCGTTCGCGACGACCACGTCGGCGACGCCGAGGACCAGGCCGCCGGAGGGCAGCCGGCCGATGGGGTTGCGGACGGTCGGGGCATACCGGCCGGCCAGCGTGCCGCCGGCGTCGGTCAGTTCGACCTTGGTGGCCCGCGCGTACTCCCACGGAGTGAACTTCTCCATGAGCTCCAGGGTCAGGGAGAGGTGCTCCGCCGGGTCCTTGACGCCCTTGAAGACGTCGAGCGGGCCGCCGGGTATGCCCTCCCAGAACAGGATGTCGGCACGGCCCGAGGTGGTCAGGGTGGGCATGACGAACAGCTCACCGACGCCGGGGACCAGGTTGCAGCGGACCGCGTCGAAGTCCGGGTGCTCGGGACGCGGGCCGAGCCCGTGGACGTACGCCACCGCCAGCGCGCGCTGCGGCTCGCTGTACGGGGAGCGCTCGGGGTCGCGGGCGAACATCGACACCAGTTCGCCCTTGCCGGCCGCGACGAGGACGAGGTCGTAGGCGCGGGAGAAGTAGTCGAGGTCGCCGACCGCCGCGCCGTGGATGACCAGCTGGCCGCCGCGCTGGGCGAAGGTCTCCATCCAGCCGGCCATCTTCACCCGCTGGTCCACCGACTGCGCGTACCCGTCGAGCCGGCCCACCCAGTCGATGGCCCGCTGCGTGGGGCCCGGGTCGTGCGAGCCGGGGGCCGCGACCGAGACGCCGAGGCCCTCGATCTTCGGGGCCTGGGACTCCCAGAAGTTCACCTGGAGATCGCGCTCGTGCCCCAGTGCCGTGTCGAACATGCACTGCGTCGACATGACCCGGCCGGAGCGGATCTCGTCCGCGGTCCGGTTCGACATCAGGGTGACCTCGTAGCCGTGCGACTGGAGGCCGAGGGCGAGCTGGAGTCCGGACTGCCCGGCTCCGACGACGAGTATCTTCCGCATGCGGGTGGTGGCTCCTTACAGGGACTACTCGGGTGTTTCGGCCAGCGCGTGGCCCACCAGGGCCAGGAGGGTCTCGATCACCGAGATCCGGCGCCGTGCGTCCATGATCATGACAGGGACGTGCGCGGGGATCGTCAGCGCCTCCCGCACGTCCTCCGGCTCGAACCGCTCACTGCCGTCGAAGTGGTTGACCGCGACGACGTACGGCAGTGCGCAGCTCTCGAAGTAGTCCAGCGCCGGGAAGCAGTCCTTCAGACGGCGGGTGTCCGCCAGGACCACGGCGCCTATCGCGCCGCGCACCAGGTCGTCCCACATGAACCAGAACCGCTGCTGGCCCGGCGTACCGAACAGGTAGAGCACCAGGTCGTCGTCGAGCGTGATGCGGCCGAAGTCCATGGCCACGGTGGTGGTCAGCTTGCCCGGGGTGGCGGACAGGTCGTCGGTGCCCTCGCTGGCCTCGGTCATCAGCGCCTCGGTCTGGAGGGGCGTGATCTCCGAGACGGAGGTGACCAGGGTGGTCTTGCCGACGCCGAAGCCCCCCGCCACCACGATCTTCGTGGCGACGGGGGCCCGGGTGCGGTCCGTCTGCCAGGACTTCAGGTCCTCGTCGGGCTCGGCGAAGCCGGCGACGAGGGGGATGCCTCCGACGGCGGAGGCGGCGGCGTCAGAGACGGCGGAGTCCACTCAGCACCCTTTCCAGCAGCGCGCGGTCCGGGCGGCCGGTGCCGTGCCCGGTCCCGGTGCCGTACACACGGATCTTTCCCTGGTCCGCGAGGTCGCTCAGGAGTACGCGGACCACGCCGAGCGGCATTCTCAGCAGCGCGGCGATCTCGGCCACCGTGCGCATACGGCGGCACAGTTCGACGATGGCCCGCATCTCCGGCATGACCCGGGTCGTGAGCGAGCCGTTCGTCAGTTCCCTGCGCTCCTCGGGGGCCTCCAGCGCGGCCACGAAGGTCTCCACGAGGAGGACGTGGCCGAAGCGGGTACGGCCGCCGGTCAGCGAGTAGGGGCGGACGCGGGCGGGTTTGCGGTCGCCGCCGCGGACGGGGAGTTTCGCAGTGCCGCTCATCGGGCGCTCCCGGTCGACTGGGACTCGAGTGACTGCCGTAGCTCCGAGCGGAGTTCCGGGGTGAGGACATGGCCGGCGCGGCCGACGAACAGTGCCATGTGGTAGGCCACCACGCTCATGTCGCACTCGGCGGAGCCGTGCACGCCGAGCAGCGAGCCGTCGCTGATCGACATCACGAACAGGCTGCCCTCCGCCATGGCGACCATCGTGTGTCTGACCCCGCCGAAGTCCATCAGCTTGGCGGCTCCGACGGTGAGGCTGCCGATGCCGGAGACGATGGTGGCGAGGTCGGCGGCGGACCCGCGGGGGCCCTTCGCCGGGCTCGCCCGGCGGGACTGCTCGGTGTGTCCGGGATCGGACGAGAGCAGCAGCAGGCCGTCCGAGGAGACCACGGCGACGGACTGGATGCCGGGTACTTCCTCGACCAGGTTGGTCAGCAGCCAGTGCAGGTTGCGGGCTTCGCTGCTCAGCCCGTAGGTAGTGGGCGCGGTCAACTGCTTGCCTCCTCGGCTGTGCCCCCCGTGGCTTCTGTGGTGTGCGCGGCGATCTCCGCCTCCACGTCGCGGTAGCCGGCCTCGGCTCCCCGGCGGAACCCGCCGAGCCTGCGGCGCAGGGCGTCGGCGTCGACGCTTTCGGTGCGCTGGCGGGGCGGTGCCGCGGGCGCGGTGATCCTGGGCGTGCGCTTGGGCAGGCCCTTGCTGGTGACCACCTCGGCTTCGTCCTCGGTGGGGTCGTTCGTGCCCGCGCCGGTGGTGCGGGTGTCGTCGCCGGGCCCGTGCGGCCCCTGCGGGCCGTCCCGGTCGTCCCGGCCACCGGCCCCCGAAGGCGCCCCTGGCTCGGCTTCCGGCCGCCCGGAGTCGTGCTGGGGGACTTCCGGCCGCGCGGGCCGCGGGCCTGCGGTTCCCGGTGCGGCGGTGCCGTGCTCGGTGGTGGCCGGCCCGGCGGTGCCGTGCTCGGCCTGCGACAGCTCCGGGAGCAGCAGCTCCATCGTGGTCTCGGCGGGGGTCTCCGCCGGCGCCTTCGGCCGCGTCGGCGCATCCGCCGCGCGCCGCTGCCCGGGGGTCTCCGCCCGGGTGTGCGTCTCGGTGTCCTCGCGCTCCGGCTCCGGCCCGGTCTCCCGCGCCTCCCCGGTCTTCTCCTCGGTCTTCTCCCCGGACTTCTCCGCCGTACCGCCGGAGGCCCGGGCCGCCTTCTCCGCCAGCGCGACCAGCGGGTCGGTGTCGGTGGCGCGGCCGTGCAGGACGTTGGAGTTGGCCTCGGCGTCGGCGCCCGGCAGGGAGTAGGTGCCGGTGCCGCTCATGGATGCGGACTGCGGCGGCAGCGCGGCCGACGGGGCCTCGGTGAGGAGGGAGGCCGGGAGCACCACGACCGCGGCGATGCCGCCCTGCTTCTGCTCGCGCAGCCGGACGCGGACGCCGTGGCGCTGGGCGAGGCGGGCGACGACGTAGAGGCCGAGCCCCAGGTTCTCGCCGGCCTCCTGGTCGTAGGGCGAGCCGGGGTCGAAGTCGGTGAGGCGGGCGTTGAGGCGGGCGAGGCGCTCCTCGGTCATGCCGATGCCCTCGTCCTGGACGGACAGCATGACCTCGCCGGATTCCAGGAGCCAGCCCGAGACCTCCACGGGCAGGTCCGGCGGCGAGAACGACGTGGCGTTCTCCATCAGCTCGGCGAGCAGGTGGGAGAGGTCGTCCGCGGCGAATCCCACGAGGTGCGTGTGCGGGGGCAGCGCCGCGATGCGGACGCGTTCGTAACGCTCGATCTCGCTGACCGCCGCCCGGACCACGTCGACCAGCGGGACCGGGCCGGGGTGCTGCTGGACGTGCTCGGTGCCGGCGAGGACCAGGAGGTTCTCGCTGTGCCGGCGCATGACCGTGGCGAAGTGGTCGAGTTTGAAGAGCGTGGCGAGGCGGTCGGGATCCTGTTCGCGGTCCTCCAGGCCCTCGATGACCGCCAGCTGGCGCTCGACCAGGCCCAGGGTGCGCAGGGCCAGGTTGACGAAGGTGGAGCCGATGCTGGTGCGCAGGCGTTCCAGCTGGGCGGTGGACTCGGTGAGTTCGGAGCGCAGTTCCTCGCGGGCGTCGGCCATCTTCTGCCGCTGGCCCACCAGGTGCTTGCGGTCCGTCTCCAGGGTCCCGACCCGCTCGTGCAGGGTCACGGCGTGCGCGTGCAGGGCGTTGACCGAGCGGACCACCTGGGCGAACTCGTCGTTGCGGCCGGTGAAGGCGATCGGCTCCTGGGCCGCCGGGTCCTCGGCCCCGGCGAGGCGGGCGGAGCCGCGGCGCAGGACCGAGAGCGGGCGGGTGAGGGTGCGGGCCATGGCCGCGGCCACACCGATCGCGACCAGCATCAGGGCGCCGAGGACCGCGACGCGGATCTCCAGGGCGGTGACGTCGTCGTCCCGGAGCCTGGCGAGGTCCTTGGTGCGGTGGTCGTAGAGCGCGGACTCGGCGCCGCGCATCAGGTCGACGCGGGCGGACAGGGCCGTGTCCAGCTTCTTGGTGCTGGTGGTCAGCTCGCTGTCGGCGAGGGTGGGCTGGTCGGTCAGCGTGGCCAGGTACTTCTCCGCGGAGTTGACCTCCGGGCCGGTGACCGTGGAGTCGTAGGAGTCCACGGCCGCCTTGGGCGCGGTCCCGCGGAAGCCGGCGAGGGCGGCGTCGGCGCGCAGCCGGGCCTGCTGGGCGGCGACGGTGAGCGCGTCCCGCTGCCTGCCCTCCGCGTCGGTGGTGGTGGCGGCCGTGGCCGGCAGGCCGGTGGCGGGGTCGATCGCCGTCCCGGAGTGGGACGGGACGTTCAGCGCGGCCAGCAGCAGGCCGCGGGCGGCGGCGGACTGCTGGACGGCGGAGTCCAGCTGGGCGAGGGCGTGGGCCCCCGAGCCGGCCCGCGGGGGCGTCCGCTCGGCCAGCTGTTCGGCGAGCCGGTGCAGCGCGGTGATCGTCTCCGAGTACGCCTGGTGCGCCTGGAGGGCGGTGGTCTTGCCGGTGAGGGCCGCGCGCCGGACGGCGTCGATGCCGCCGAGGCCGGTGCGCAGGTCCGCCGGGGTGTCGGTGTCGGCGCGCAGTTCCCCGACCTGCCGGTCCACGCGGGCGCTGCGGTCCTCGGCGGGCGCCTTGGACCGGGGCCGGCCGGCCGCGATGTAGGAGGTGACCTCGTCACGCTCGTCCGCGAGGGAGTGGGCGAGCGTGAGCGCGTCCTGGGTGCGGGCGGCGAGGGTCACCAGGTCCTGGGAGTCGCTGACGTCCTGGGAGGCGGTGAGCACGGCGGGCGCGCCCGCGCCGGCCACGGCGGCTGCCACCACCGCGACGGCGACGATCAGCCGGTTGCGCACATGAGTGGGGCGGCCGGTGCCCACGGGTGTCTGCGGGGCGGTCCCCGCGGGGGCCGTCTGACTGCCTGTGCGCCGAGGCCGTTTCATCTGCACCGGTGCTCGCATTCCTGAACTCGTCTACCCAGGGCCCGGGTGGCACCCCGTCATCTCGGTGCCAGGTGGTGCGTACACCCGGTTCGTACGGTTCCCGACCCTCCCAGCGCCGGTGGGCAGTGGTCGCGCATCACCTGACCCGCCACCCGAAGGAGTGAACATCGGAGGGGAGTTGACGGGCAAGTTCCTCTGGCCAGTGCGGGGGTCTTGTGCGGTGGGCCGGTTGGACGCGCGCGGCAGGCTTTGGCAGTATTCGCCACCACGCCTTCCCGGAGTGGATCATTCCCCCCCAAATCAGGCGTCTGACCTGCGGGGTCATCGGAAATCACCACCGCTTGCCAGCCTTTGGCGGAGCGTGTGAAGGGGTCGTGCAGACTGGCCGGATGCGCACTGATCTCGTTTCCGAACCCGGCGACGCGACCCGCCCCAACGAGGACTTCGCCGGTGTCGGGCTACCCGCCTGCGGACAGGGAGGTTGCGTCATCGTCCTGGACGGAGTGACTCCGCCCGGCGGCGGGACGGGCTGTCTGCATTCCGTCCCGTGGTTCACCGCGCGGCTGGGTGGCGCATTGACCGAACTGACCCTTTCCGGCCGAGATCTGACGCTGCCGGAGATACTCGCGGCGGCGATCCGGCGCACCGCGGGTGCCCACGCGGCCACCTGTGACCTTTCTCACCCACGCACGCCTCAGGCAACCGTCGCCCTGGCCCGCTGGTCCGCCGCCACGGTGGAGTACCTGGTGCTGTCCGACTCCGCCCTGCTGCTAGGGGGCCCCGACGGCACGGTCACGCCGGTCCTGGACGACCGGCTCGCCCGGCTGCCCCGTGCCGCGCTCGCCACGGAGGCCCTGGTCGACGCGCGCCTGCGCAACCGGGAGGGCGGCTTCTTCACTGCCGCAGCCGACCCTGCCGTGACCGCCCGGGCGGTCACCGGCACCCTGCCCCGAAGCGAGGTCCGGGCGCTGGCCGCGCTGACGGACGGCGCGACCCGCTGGACGGAGACGTTCCGCGAGGGCGACTGGGCGGCCCTGTTCGACGTGGTCGCGAAGGAGGGCGCGCGGTCGCTGGTCGACCGGGTGCGGGCGCTGGAGGACGCGGACCGGGTGGAGCGGGCGTTCCTGGGGCGCGGCAAGACGCACGACGACGCGACGGTGGTGTACGCGGAGCTGTGACGGGGCGTCGCGGTGGTGCGGTGCGGGGGCCCTGCCGGTGTCACGGCGGTGGGGCGCGCCGGCCGCGCCCGGCGTCGCGGCGGCGGCGTTGCGCGGACCGCGCCGGGGTCTGTGCGCGGGGCCCTGCGGGGACCGGTGGGCGCCACTCCGCCATGGCCGCTCGTCCATGGCCGCTCCCCCATGGCTACTTCTCCATGCCGCCGTTCAGCTCGTGGAGCAGCCGGGCCAGTTCGGCGACCTCGCGACGGTCCCAGTGGGCGAGCTGGCGGACGTAGCGGGCGCGGCGGGCCTCGCGGACCGTGCCGACGCGGCGGCGGCCCTCGTCGGTGAGGGTGACGAGCCAGGCGCGGCCGTCGGCGGGGTCGGGCTCGCGGGCGATCAGGCCGAGTTCCTCCAGGGCGCGCAGCTGGCGGGACATGGTGGCCTTGCCGACGCCGATGTAGGCGGCGAGTGCCGTGGCCCGCTGCCCGCCTAGTTCGTCCAGCCGGATGAGCAGGCCGTAGGCGGAGGACTCCAGGTCGGGGTGGACCGCGCGGGCCATCTCCCCCTGGCTGGCCCGGGCACGCCGGAGCAGCACGGTCAACTCGCGTTCCAGTGCCAGGAACTCCTGGTCCGCGCCACCGGGTGTCGCCTGGCCGACGGCGCGACGCGCGCCACCGTTTCCGTCGTCGTGCACGTCAGCACCCCTGATCGGTTTCGCTGTCCTGAAAGTTTCTGCCGTACGTCGTCATCACCGCAGCTCCGTCAGTATTTCGCAGGCGTAGACCAACGGCGTCCTCCGGACCCCCTTCCCACCCCTTATCTACGTGCGTAGCTTTTTTACGAGGCAACCAATGGCATGCCCACGCCATCGGACCGGTGGTCCGCGCCTCGTCCCCCACTTCACTCCCCCGGAGGCACGTCATGGCCGTGCTCAGACCCGGTTCCATCCGCTCCCCCCGCCCGCGCCCCCTCGCCGGCCTCCTCACGACCCTGCTCGCGGCACTCTCCCTCACGCTCCCGCTCACCCCCGCGCACGCCGCGACCACGCCCACCCGCGGCTCCGCCCACCTCGGCATCGGCGTCCTCGCCCACGACGGCCGGGACGGCACTCCCACCACCGGTGACGCCACGCAGACGGAGGGTGTGGACGTCTCCGCCCACCAGGGCAACGTCGCCTGGTCGACCCTGTGGAACAGCGGGGTGCGCTGGGCGTACACCAAGGGCACGGAGGGGACGTACTACACGAACCCGTACTTCGCCCAGCAGTACAACGGCGCGTACAACGTGGGCATGATCCGGGGCGCCTACCACTTCGCCACCCCGGACACCACCAGCGGCGCCACCCAGGCCAACTACTTCGTCGACCACGGCGGCGGCTGGTCCCGCGACGGCAGAACCCTGCCCGGCGTGCTCGACATCGAGTGGAACCCCTACGGGGCCGCCTGCTACGGCAGGACCGCGAGCCAGATGGTCAGCTGGATCGCCGACTTCGTCAACACCTACAAGGCGCGCACCAGCCGATACCCCGTCATCTACACGGCCGCCAGCTGGTGGACCCAGTGCACCGGCGACTACAGCGGCTTCGCCGCGAACGATCCGCTGTGGATCGCCCGCTACGCCGCGGACCCGGGGACGCTGCCCGCCGGATGGCCGTACTACACGATGTGGCAGTACACCTCCTCCGGGCCGACCGTCGGCGACCACGACAAGTTCAACGGGGCGCTGGACCGGGTCCAGGCCCTGGCCAACGGGTAGCGGTCACCCGACCGGCCGCGGGACGGCGCCACCGGGACGCCGGGTCCAGGTCGCCACCAGGACCCGGTTCTCCCCCGACCCGTTCCGTGTCCCGTCCCTGCGTTGGTGCTCCGCGCCGCCCGGGATCATGCTGGTCAGGAGAGCCTGCCGAGCAAGGGCGAGATGAGCGGCGATGGAGCGACAGTCGACGTACACGGCCACGGCCACCATCGATGACCGGGGCATCCTGACCGGCTGGAGCGAGGGCGCGCGGCGGCTGCTCGGCTACGACTCCCCGGCGGTCGTCGGCCGCCCCGCCACCGCGCTGCTCGCCGCCGACGCCGCGGCCGTCCGGCGGGCCCTGGCCGGCCGCACCCGCTGGAACGGCACCGTCCCGCTGCGCCACCAGGACGGCCGGCTCCTCGAACTGGGCGTCCTCGCCCATCGCCGTACCTCCGCCGAGGGCGTCACCGAGTGGCTCGCGGTGAGCGCCGTGACACCCCGGACCCAGCCGCCGCGCGGCGAACCCCTGGAGGAGTGGACGTTCCTCCAGTCCCCCTTTCCGCTGGCGGTCTTCGACACCGACCTGCGCCTGGTGCGCGCCAACCGCCGGATGGAGCACGCCCTCGCCCTGCCCGAGGCGGCGATGCGCGGGCTGGGTCTCACCCACATCGTGCCGGACACCGCCGGCGAGGAGGCCGACCGGTCGATGCGGCTGGCGCTGGAGTCCGGCCGGCCGCAGGAGGCGCGCGGCTGTCTCGCCCCGGACCTCGGCCGGACCACCGTCCTGACCCCGCTGAAGGACGCCGGCGGCCGGGTCCGGGCCGTCTGCCTGTCCGTGCAGCAGCCCGGCCAGGACTCCACCACCCGGCAGCGCGTCCCGGCGGACTCCGGCTCGCGCGTCGGAACGGCGGCGGACCAGGCCCGCGCCGCACAGGAACTCGGCGAGGTCACGGTCCCCCGGCTCGCCGACGTCATGGCGGTCGACCTGCTGGACACCCCGCGCACCGGTGAGGAGGCGGGCGGGCCCGCCGATCCGGTCGTGCTGCGCCGGGCCGCCCTGCGCGCGCTGCCGGACGGCACCGGCACTTCCGCCGGCATCGGCATCGGTGAGACCGTCGTCTGCCCGGCGGACTCACCGCCCGCCCAGTGCCTGGCGGCGGCCCGTCCGCTGCTGTACGACACCGCCGACCCGGCCGTGGCCGGGTGGGCCGCACTGGATCCGGGTGCCGCCTGGCTGCAGAAGTCCGGGGCGCGCGCCCTGCTGGCGGTGCCGCTCCTCGCCCAGGGCAGCACACTCGGCGTGGCCCTGTTCGCCCGCAACCCCCGGCGGGGCGCCTTCGGGCCCGAGGACCTGCGCCTCGCGGAGGAGTTCACCGCCAAGGCCGCCGCGGGCATCCAGCAGGCCCGGACCTACTCCAAGTCCCGTACGACCACGATGGCCCTCCAGCGCAGCCTTCTCCCGCACACGTTGCCCGACCAGGCCGCACTGGAGATCGCCACCCGCTATCTGCCGGCCGCCACCCGGGCCGGCGTGGGCGGGGACTGGTTCGACGTGATTCCGCTGTCCGGGGCGCGGGTGGCACTGGTCGTGGGTGACGTGGTGGGGCACGGCATGCGCGCCTCCGCCACCATGGGCCGGCTGCGCACGGCGGTACGCACCCTGGCCGACGTCGACCTGCCGGCCGACGAGCTGCTCACCCACCTCGACGACCTGGTGCTCAGACTGGCCGCCGACGAGGGCAGCGCGGATCCGTCCGGCGACACCGCGGGCGGCATCGGCACCACCTGTCTGTACGCCGTCTACGACCCGGTCTCGCGCCGGTGCTCCATGGCCCGGGCGGGCCATCCGCCGCCGGCCGTGGTCACCCCGGACGGCACCGTCCGCTTCCTCGACGTGCCCGCGGGCCCGCCGCTGGGGCTCGGCGGGCTGCCGTTCGAGGCGGTGGAGACCGAACTGCCCGAGGGCAGCATGCTCGCCCTCTACACCGACGGGCTGCTGGAGGCCCGCGACCACGACATCGACGAGGCGCTGGACAAGATGTTCCACGCGCTCGGCCGCCCGGCGAAGTCGCTGGAATCGGTGTGCGACCGGGTGCTCACCGAGCTGCTCAGCCACCGCCCCGACGACGACATCGCCCTGCTGGTGGCCCGCACCCGGGTGCTGCACGCCGACCGGGTCGCCTCCTGGGAACTCGACAACGAGCCCACCGTCGTCTCCGTGGCCCGCCGGTACGCCACCGAGCAGCTGACCGCCTGGGGCCTGGACGAGGCCGCGTTCCCGACGGAGCTGATGGTCAGCGAGCTGGTCACCAACGCGATCCGCTACGGCCGCCCGCCCATCCAGCTCCGGCTGATCCACCAGGACAGCAAGCTCATCTGCGAGGTGTACGACTCCAGCGGCACCACCCCGCACATGCGGCGCGCCCGGATCTTCGACGAGGGCGGCCGGGGCCTGCTGCTGGTCGCCCAGCTGGCCGAGCGCTGGGGCACCCGGCACGACCGGGTCGGCAAGACGGTGTGGGCGGAACAGTCGCTCTGACGCCCCCGGCAGCTGACACGGGTCCGCCCCGCCGCGGGAAGCGGCGGGGCGGAGACTTGCCGCTGTCGCGGCGGGGCGGACCTTACTCGCCCATCGTGTTGGACTGGTCGGTGCTGTTGTCGTTGGACTGGTCACCGGTACCGCTGTCGGCCTGGTCGTTCGACTGGTCGGTGGAGTTGTCGTTGGACTGGTCACCGGTACCGCTGTCGGCCTGGTCGTTCGACTGGTCGGTGGAGTTGTCGTTCGACTGGTCACCGGTACCGGTCTCGGAGGTGTTGGACTGGTCCGTCGTGTTCTCGTTGGACTGGGCGCCGGTACCGGTCTCGGAGGTGTTGGACTGGTCCGTCGTGTTCTCGTTGGACTGGGCGCCGGTGCCCTTCTCCGACGCGTTGGACTGATCCGTCGTGTTCTTGTTCGACTGGTCGCCGCCTTCCTTGCCTGTCGTGTCGTTCTTCTGCGTGGTGTCGTTCTTGTTCGACTGGTCGCCGGTACCGGAGCCCTTGTTGGACTGGTCGGTCTTGTTCTCGTTCGACTGAGTACCGGTGCCGGTCCCGGAGTTGGACTGGTCGGTCTTGTTCTCGTTCGACTGCTTGCCGGCGCCCCTGCCTGTCTTGTCGTTCTTCTGCGTGGTGTCGTTCTTGTTCGACTGGCCGCCGTCGCCCTTACCGGTCTTGTCGTTCTTCTGCGTGGTGTCGTTCTTGTTCGACTGACCGCCGCCTTCCTTGCCTGTCTTGTCGTTCTTCTGCGTGGTGTCGTTCTTGTTCGACTGGTCGCCGTCGCCCTTACCGGTCTTGTCGTTGGACTGCTTCGTGCTGTTCTTGTTCGACTGGTCGCTCCCGCCCTTGTTGGACTGGTCGGTCTTGTTCTCGTTCGACTGCTTGCCGTTGCCGGTGGACTGGTTCTGCTGAACGGTCACGTTGGTGTTGTTCTGCACGGTGGTGTTGGAGGCGTGGGTGCCGCCACCGTGGCCGGAGCCACCTCCGTGGCCGGAGCTGCTGCCGTGCCCGGAGCCGCTCCCGTGACCGCTGCCGTGCCCGGAAGAACCGTGCGTGTGCTTCTTGCACCACTTCTTGTGGTTGTGCTTGTTCTTCGACTTGCAGGTATGACCGCGATGGTCCTGGGAGTGCTCGGCGGCACCCACCGCCGCCGGTGTGTGCAGAGGAGCCGCGACCGCCGCGGTCGCCGGAAGAGCGAGTCCCCCGCCGATCACGGCCGAGGCGATCAGTGTCGCGAGGCGGACGCCCCGACGCTTGGGACGGTGGGCGTCGCGGGTCTCAACAGTACGGTTCATGGTTTTTCCTCATTCTGTGAAGGGCTTTTTGCCGGGGTCCGGCAATTGAGGGAAGGAATTCCTGGACCGGATTTCCGTTTCCTGCGGTTCGTTTTCCTGGCCGCACTTCAAGTAGGCCAAAACGGGCAGCCCGGGTCACGCTCCGACAACTCGGGACTTGTCAGTGCGAAATTCGTCTGGTAGTGGGGCTAGACCGCACCCACGCGTGATGCCGGGCCGCCGGGCGACCCCGGAAAGACGGGACCGGCCCACGCCGGAGGTCCGGGCACCGCCATCCGGTCCGCGCCGGGCTCCGTGCCGGGGCCGGGGCGGGGTTCCGTGCCGGGGTCGGGGCGGGGTTCCGTGCCGGGGTCGGGGCAGGCGGCGCCCACGCGCTTGTCCACCAGCGTCGGGGTGCGGCCGCGCGGGCCGACCTCGCCGACGGCCGTGCGCAGGGCCGCCACGAACTCCATACAGGTGTCGTGGCGGTCGTCCGGGACCTTGGCCAGGGCCCGGAGCAGTACCTCGTCGGCGTCGGCCGGGATGTCCGGCCGCTTCTCGCTGAGCGCGGGAGGCGTGTCGCACTGGTGGGCCCAGAGCAGCTCGATGTGGTCCTCCCGCTGGAAGGGCGGCGCGCCCGTCAGGGTCTCCTGGACGACACAGGCGAGGCTGTACAGGTCGGACCTGCCGTCGACCGGACGGCCGGTGAACCGCTCGGGCGCCACGTAGTCCAGCGTGCCGACGAACTCCCCCACGTTGGTGAACCCGGTCAGTGACAGGGATTTCTTGGCCAGTCCGAAGTCGGCGAGATAGACGTGCTCGGGGTGGTCGCTGTCGATGCCCTCGGCGACCAGGACGTTGCCGGGCTTGACATCCCGGTGGACCAGGTCGCGCGCGTGGGCCGCGTCGAGCGCGGAGGCGAGCTGGGCGGCGATGCGCAGCGCCATCGGCACCGGCAGCGGGCCCTCGCGGTCGATCAGGGCGCGCAGGTCGAGGCCGGCGACGAAGCACATGGCGATGTAGAGGATGCCGTCGGCCTCGCCGGCCTCGAAGACGGGCACGATGTTCGGGTGGTCGATGGCGGCGGCCACCCGGGACTCCTGGGCGAAGCGGCTGCGGAAGGCCTCGTTGCGGGTGTACTCCGGGGCGAGGAGTTTGAGGGCGACCGTACGGCCGAGGCGCAGGTCCTTGGCGCAGTAGACGACGGCCATGCCACCGCGGCCGAGTTCCCGCTCCACCCGGTAGCCCGCGATCTCGGCCCCGATCAGGCCGGAGGGGGTTCTGGGCGGCCAACTGGCCTGCCTGGGTGTCATGTTCATCGAGACACCACCCTCACCCCGGTCGGCTGCGGAGGGCTGGCTCCTGTCTGCATCCTACCGAGTGCTCCCGGTATGCGCCCAGCCGCGGACCGGGCAGGGCGAAGGCCCGGACCTCCCTCTCGGAGGTCCGGGCCCCGCCCCTGCCGGGGCGTCCGTCACGCCGCCACGGGCACCTCCGGCGTCGCCCCGTCCACGGCGGGCGCGAGCGCCAGCTCCAGGACCTGGCGGACGTCGGTCACAGGGTGGACGTCCAGCTTGTCCAGCACCTCGGCCGGGACGTCGTCCAGGTCGGGCTCGTTGCGCTTGGGGATGATCACGGTGGTCACCCCGGCGCGGTGGGCGGCCAGCAGCTTCTGCTTCACCCCGCCGATGGGCAGCACCCGGCCGGTCAGCGAGACCTCGCCGGTCATGGCGACGTCGGTGCGGACCAGGCGGCCGGAGAGCAGCGAGGCGAGTGCCGTGGTCATCGTGATGCCCGCGCTCGGGCCGTCCTTCGGGACCGCGCCCGCCGGGAAGTGGATGTGCACGCCCCGGTCCTTGAGGTCGGCCACCGGCAGTTCCAGTTCGGCGCCGTGGCTGCGCAGGAAGCTCAGTGCGATCTGCGCCGACTCCTTCATCACGTCACCGAGCTGTCCGGTGAGGGTCAGGCCCGCGCCGCCGGTCTCCGGGTCGGCGAGGGATGCCTCCACGAAGAGCACGTCGCCGCCGGCGCCGGTGACCGCGAGACCGGTCGCCACGCCGGGCACGGCCGTACGGCGCTCGGCCGGGTCCTGGGCGGACTCGGGCACGTGGTGCGGCCGGCCGATCAGGCCGCGCAGGTCGCCGTCCGTCACGGTGAACGGCAGTTCCCGCTCGCCCAGTTCGTGCTGGGCGGCGATCTTGCGCAGCAGCCGGGCGATGGACCGCTCCAGGGTCCGCACGCCCGCCTCGCGGGTGTACTCGCCGGCGAGCCTGCGCAGCGCGCCCTCGTCGAGCGTGACCTCGTCCCCGCGCAGGCCGGCCCGTTCCAGCTGGCGCGGGAGCAGGTGGTCGCGGGCGATGACGACCTTCTCGTCCTCGGTGTAGCCGTCCAGCCGGACGATCTCCATGCGGTCGGCGAGCGCCTCCGGGATGGCCTCCAGCACGTTGGCGGTGGCGAGGAAGACCACGTCCGAGAGGTCCAGTTCGACCTCCAGGTAGTGGTCCCGGAAGGTGTGGTTCTGCGCCGGGTCCAGCACCTCCAGCAGGGCCGCGGCCGGGTCGCCGCGGAAGTCCGAGCCCACCTTGTCGATCTCGTCGAGCAGGACGACCGGGTTCATGGATCCGGCCTCCTTGATGGCGCGCACGATCCGGCCGGGCAGCGCGCCGACGTACGTGCGGCGGTGGCCGCGGATCTCGGCCTCGTCGCGGACGCCGCCGAGGGCGACGCGGACGAACGTGCGTCCCATGGCGTGGGCGACCGACTGGCCGAGCGAGGTCTTGCCGACCCCGGGCGGCCCGACGAGCGCGAGCACGGCACCGCCGCGCCGCCCGCCGATCACGCCGAGTCCCCGGTCACCGCGCCGCTTGCGCACGGCCAGGTACTCGGTGATGCGCTCCTTCACGTCCTCCAGGCCGGCGTGCTCGGCGTCGAGCACGGCCTTGGCGCCCCGGATGTCGTAGGCGTCCTCGGTCCGCTCGTTCCACGGCATCTCCAGGACGGTGTCCAGCCAGGTGCGGATCCATGAGCCCTCGGGCGACTGGTCGGAGGCGCGCTCCAGCTTGTCGACCTCCTTCAGGGCGGCCTCGCGGACCTTCTCCGGCAGGTCGGCGGCCTCCACGCGGGCGCGGTAGTCGTCGGACTCCTCACCCTCCTTCTCGCCGTTCAGCTCGCGCAGCTCCTTGCGGACCGCCTCCAGCTGACGGCGCAGCAGGAACTCGCGCTGCTGCTTGTCGACGCCCTCCTGGACGTCCTTGGCGATGGTCTCGGCCACGTCCTGCTCGGCGAGGTGGTCGCGGAGCTGCTGGGTGGCGAGCCTGAGCCGGGCCACCGGGTCGGCGGTCTCCAGCAGGGCGACCTTCTGGTCGGTCGTCAGGAAGGGCGAGTAGCCGGAGTTGTCGGCCAGCGCGGACACGTCGTCGATGGCCTGGACGCGGTCCACGACCTGCCAGGCGCCGCGCTTCTTCAGCCACGTGGTGGCGAGCGCCTTGTACTCCTTGACCAGTTCGGTGACGTGGCCCGGCAGCGGCTCGGGCACACTCTCCTCGATCCGGGCGCCCTCGACCCACAGCGCCGCGCCCGGGCCGGTGGTGCCGGCGCCGATGCGCACCCGGCTCCGGCCGCGGATCAGGGCCCCGGGGTCACCGTCGGCCAGCCGGCCGACCTGCTCGACCGTGCCGAGGACACCGGTGCCGGCGTACGTGCCGTCGATGCGCGGGACCAGCAGCACCGTGGGCTTGGCGGGTTCCGACGCGGCGGCCTGGGCGGCCTCCACCGCGGCCCGTACCTCGGCGTCACTCAGGTCCAGCGGAACGACCATGCCGGGCAGCACGACCTCGTCGTCGAGCGGCAGCAGCGGCAGGTTGAGCGTGAACACCGGTGACTCAGCAGCCATGATCTCCCCTTCGGCAGTCAACTTGAGCTATGCCGACTCAATGTTCTGGCTGCCCCTGTTGTTCCCGACCACGTGTTCGCCGTGAGCGATCACGGGATCGGTGCAGGTGAGGTCGCTGCCGGCCGGTGCGGGCGCCGGAGCAGCGGCCAGGCGGCGACGCCGGTCGCCAGGGCGATGAGGTGCCCCCAGTTGGTCAGGGGGTCCGCGTAGGCATACAGGTCGCTCAGCAGCGCGCCGGCCACCGGCACCAGCAGGGGCCAGCGCAGCCAGGGGCCGAGCAGTCCGGCCAGCGCGCCGATGCTGGCGGCGACGCCGAAGCTGATGCCGTAGTCGAGGCGGTGCAGGGAGGTCGGCGGCAGGCGGCCGGCCAGGACGGCGAGACCGACCGGGCCCTCGGTGGCGAGGGTCGCCAGGACGTGGCCGGCCAGGAAGACACAGGCGGCCCGCACCCCGCCCGTCCGCCGTTCCAGCGCGGTGAGCACCAGCACGAACGCGGCGGCGTACGGCGAGACGATCCCGCCCGCGATCCACAGCGCGCTCGCCGTCAGCACCGGCACGGGCGTGCGTATCAGGTGGGCGACGTCCGTGCTGGAGCCCTGGTGGAGGGCGTGCACCAGGGCGGGGTCGGCCACGGCCGCGACCACGGAGGTGACGGCCAGGACGGTCGCGTAGGCGAAGGTGAACGGGGTGCCGGCCGGGGTGGGCAGCAGTCGCCAGGGCCGTACCGCCGGCCGTGGCGGACGCGCGGGGACCGGGGCCGCGGCGCACACCGCCGGGGCACCGCGCTGACGGGGCACGCCGTCCAGCAGGCCGGTGACCGGCGGGGGCGGGACGGCGGCGGGGCCACCGGGAAGGGGCGGGCCCGGCAGCGGCGGGGACGTGGCCGTCGCGGGACCTTTCGTGATCCGTTCCACGGTGCGGCGCTCCTTCCGTCACGCTCCACCCTTGGGGTCCGGCGTGCCGCTGTCTATGACCGACGCCACGCGGGAGCGGATTCACAGCAACCTCTCACCCCCCGGCGCCATCCGTACGCCGTCTTCCCGGAGCGGCCGTCGCGTCGTCCGCAATTCCCGTGAAGGTGGAGCCGTGTTCGGCCAGGATGGGGGCATGACTGTCCCGTACGACTCCCCCGTGGTCCTGGACCGGCGCGACGGCCCGTACGGAGAGGTGGTGCTGCGCAGACACGGCCCCCTGCTCCAGATCATCGCCAACGGCTGCTTCCTGATGGACACTTCCGACGGCCGCTCGGAGCGGTTGCTGGTCGACGCCGCCCGGGCCGCGCTGGACGGGCGGCCGGAGCCGGATGTGCTGATCGGGGGGCTGGGCGTGGGGTTCTCGCTCGCACACGCGGCGGCCGGTCCCGGGTGGGGGCGGATCACCGTGGTGGAGCGGGAGCCCGCCGTCATCGGCTGGCACCGGCGGGGGCCGCTGGCGGAGGTGTCCGGCGGCGCGCTCACCGACCCGCGGACGACGATCGTGGAAGCGGATCTGGTGGCGTACGTCAATGAGACATCGGACACGTTCGACGCGCTGTGTCTCGACATCGACAACGGGCCCGGCTGGACTGTCACGGAGGACAACGACAGCCTCTACTCGCCGGCCGGACTCGCCGCGTGCGCAAGGGTGTTGCGACCCGGCGGGGTGCTCGCCGTGTGGTCCGCGCAACCCTCTCCGGAATTTGAAGGAAGCTTGCGGAATGCCGGGTTCCGGCAGGTGCGTACCGAAGAGGTGCCCGTTGCCCGGGGCGTTCCGGACGCTGTGCATCTCGCCGTCCGACCTGGATAGCGACAGCCCGGCGGCTCCCCGTAATGTGCTGCCCTGACGCGGATCATTCAAGCGTCAAACGCAGACATGGGATCACCCCACGGATTCCGGAAAGCAACAACAGGGGCGGGCGATGGAGCAGACACACACCTCCCAGAGCGGCGCGGCGACGACCACCCAGGGCGCACAGCGCCGGGTGCTGGTCGTCGAGGACGACCTCACGATCGTCGACGCCATCGCGGCCCGGCTCCGTGCCGAGGGATTCCTGGTGCAGACGGCGGCCGACGGTCCCGCCGCCGTGGACACGGCCGAGGCATGGCAGCCCGACCTGCTGATCCTCGACATCATGCTGCCCGGCTTCGACGGGCTGGAGGTCTGCCGGCGCGTGCAGGCCCAGCGCCCGGTGCCGGTGCTGATGCTCACCGCGCGGGACGACGAGACCGACATGCTGGTCGGGCTCGGCGTCGGCGCCGACGACTACATGACCAAGCCGTTCTCGATGCGGGAACTGGCGGCACGCGTGCACGTGCTGCTGCGCCGGGTGGAGCGGGCGACGATCGCCGCCGCCACCCCGCGCTCCGGCATCCTGCGGCTCGGCGAACTGGAGATCGACCACGCGCAGCGCCGGGTGCGGGTGAAGGCGGAGGACGTCCATCTGACGCCGACCGAGTTCGACCTGCTGGTGTGCCTGGCGAACACCCCGCGCGCGGTGCTCTCCCGGGAACAGCTGCTGGCGGAGGTGTGGGACTGGGCGGACGCCTCCGGCACCCGCACGGTCGACAGCCACATCAAGGCGCTGCGCCGGAAGATCGGCGCCGAGCGGATCCGTACCGTGCACGGTGTGGGCTACGCGCTGGAGACGCCGGCCCCATGAGCGGTGACGGGCGCCAGGCCGCGCGGAGGAGCCGCCGGCTGCCCGGTGGGGAACCCTGGGGCGGCGTGCGCCCGTTCTCGATCAAGACCAAGCTGGGCGCGCTGGTCGTCATCGCGGTGCTGATCACCACCGGACTGTCGATCGTCGCCGTGCACACCAAGACGGAGCTGCGCTTCATCACGGTGTTCTCGATGATCGCCACCCTGCTCATCACCCAGTTCGTGGCGCACTCGCTCACCATGCCGCTGGACGAGATGAACACGGTGGCCCGCTCCATCTCGCACGGCGACTACACGCGCCGCGTGAAGGAGAACCGCCGGGACGAACTCGGCGACCTGGCCCAGACGATCAACGTCATGGCCGACGAGCTGGAGGCTCAGGACAGCCAGCGCAAGGAGCTCGTGGCGAACGTCTCGCACGAGCTGCGCACCCCGATCGCGGGCCTGCGCGCGGTGCTGGAGAACATCGTCGACGGGGTCACCGAGCCCGACCAGGAGACGATGCGGACGGCCCTGAAGCAGACCGAGCGGCTGGGGCGCCTGGTGGAGACCCTGCTGGACCTCTCCCGGCTCGACAACGGCGTCGTACCCCTGAAGCTGCGGCGGTTCGAGGTGTGGCCGTACCTCTCGGGCGTGCTCAAGGAGGCCAACATGGTCGCCTCCGCGCGCGCGGGCATCGCCTCCGGCTCCGGCAACCACACGCGCACGGACGTCCATCTGCACCTCGACGTCTCGCCGCCGGAGCTGACCGCGCACGCGGACCCCGAGCGCCTGCACCAGGTCGTCGCCAACCTCATCGACAACGCGGTCAAGCACAGCCCGGCGCACGGCCGGGTGACCGTGAAGGCGCGGCGCGGTCCGCAGCCGGAGTCGCTGGAGCTGGAGATCCTGGACGAGGGTCCCGGCATCCCCCGGTCGGAGTGGCACCGGGTGTTCGAACGATTCAACCGCGGGGCGGTGACCCGGCCGCACGGGCCGGGCAGCGACGGTGGTACCGGGCTGGGGCTGGCGATCGCCCGGTGGGCCGTGGATCTGCACGGCGGCCGGATCGGTGTGGCCGAATCCGAGCGGGGCTGCCGGATCATCGTCACTCTTCCGGGCCTGACTTCCGCCCCGAGTTGACGTAGGGTCCGAACCGGAAGCACAAGATCCACGACGGCCGTCGCCGCTCGGCGCGGCTGGAGCCGTGTGATCGGGTGCGAGCCTGCGCCACCCGTCGAACGAAGACGCGCAGGGCTCCGTCCGGCGCACCCTCCCACATGCGGAACCACGGTTGTTTCCCGCCATTTCAAGCCCCGAAACAAGATTTCCGATGTGACTTACGCGACGATGAACGGGCCCGACCTGACCTTCACGGTCAGGGAGGCGTAGCCTTTATTCCCGCTGTCCATCACCTTGTGAAGCGGAAGAGGGCGGTTGCCGCCGTGTCGCCACAGTCCCCCAGTAACTCGAGCATCTCAACCGATGACCAAGCCGGGAAGAACCCCGCAGCCGCGTTCGGTCCGAACGAGTGGCTCGTCGACGAGATCTATCAGCAGTACCTCCAGGACCCGAATTCGGTAGACCGCGCCTGGTGGGACTTCTTCGCCGACTACAAGCCGGGCGCTCCTGCCACCCCGGCTCCGGCGGGTGCTGCGGCCGCGGGGGCCGCAGAGACCCCCACCACGGCCCCGCAGGCCCAGCCCGCGGCCCCGGCCCCCCAGGCCGCCGCCCCGGCCGCCCCCGCGGCCCCGAAGCCCGCGGCCGCCCCGGCCCAGGCACCCGCCGCCGCTCCCGCGGCGAAGGCCGCCCCGGCCAAGCCGGCGCAGCCCGCACAGGCGCCCGCACAGCCGAAGGGCGGGTCCGGTGCGAGCACCGGCTCCACCGCAGCGGCCGGCGCCGAGGGCCCGGAGCTGATCACGCTGCGCGGTCCGGCCGCCGCCGTGGTGAAGAACATGAACGCCTCGCTGGAGCTGCCGACCGCCACCTCGGTCCGCGCGGTACCGGTGAAGCTGCTGTTCGACAACCGCATCGTCATCAACAACCACCTCAAGCGCGCCCGCGGCGGGAAGATCTCCTTCACGCACATCATCGGGTACGCGATGGTGCAGGCCATCAAGGCCATGCCGTCGATGAACTGGTCGTTCGGCGAGAAGGACGGCAAGCCGACCCTGGTCAAGCCGCCGCACGTCAACCTCGGCCTCGCCATCGACCTGGTGAAGCCGAACGGTGACCGCCAGCTGGTCGTCGCGGCGATCAAGAAGGCCGAGACGCTGAACTTCTTCGAGTTCTGGCAGGCCTACGAGGACATCGTCCGCCGCGCCCGCGACGGCAAGCTGACGATGGACGACTTCACCGGCGTGACGGTCTCCCTGACCAACCCCGGCGGCCTCGGCACCGTGCACTCCGTGCCGCGCCTGATGCCCGGCCAGTCCGTGATCATGGGCGTCGGCTCCATGGACTACCCGGCGGAGTTCCAGGGCACGAGCCAGGACACCCTGAACAAGCTCGGCATCTCCAAGGTCATGACGCTCACGTCGACCTACGACCACCGGGTCATCCAGGGCGCCGCCTCCGGCGAGTTCCTGCGCGTCGTCGCGAACCTGCTGCTCGGCGAGAACGGCTTCTACGACGACGTCTTCGAGGCGCTGCGGATCCCGTACGAGCCGGTCCGCTGGCTCAAGGACATCGACGCCTCCCACGACGACGACGTCACCAAGGCCGCCCGCGTCTTCGAGCTGATCCACTCCTACCGGGTCCGCGGCCACGTCATGGCCGACACCGACCCGCTGGAGTACCGCCAGCGCAAGCACCCCGACCTGGACATCGTCGAGCACGGCCTCACCCTGTGGGACCTGGAGCGCGAGTTCGCCGTCGGCGGTTTCGCCGGCAAGTCGATGATGAAGCTGCGCGACATCCTGGGCGTGCTCCGCGACTCGTACTGCCGCACCACCGGCATCGAGTTCATGCACATCCAGGACCCCAAGCAGCGCAAGTGGATCCAGGACCGCGTGGAGCGCGGCCACTCCAAGCCGGAGCGCGAGGAGCAGCTGCGCATCCTGCGCCGGCTGAACGCGGCGGAGGCCTTCGAGACCTTCCTCCAGACCAAGTACGTCGGCCAGAAGCGCTTCTCGCTGGAGGGCGGCGAGTCCGTCATCCCGCTGCTGGACGCGGTCATCGACTCGGCGGCCGAGTCCCGCCTGGACGAGGTCGTCATCGGCATGGCCCACCGTGGCCGGCTGAACGTCCTCGCCAACATCGTCGGCAAGTCGTACGCGCAGATCTTCCGCGAGTTCGAGGGCAACCTCGACCCGAAGTCGATGCACGGCTCCGGCGACGTGAAGTACCACCTGGGCGCCGAGGGCACCTTCACCGGCCTGGACGGCGAGCAGATCAAGGTCTCCCTGGTCGCCAACCCCTCCCACCTGGAGGCCGTCGACCCGGTCCTGGAGGGTGTCTCCCGCGCCAAGCAGGACATCATCAACAAGGGCGGCACGGACTTCACCGTCCTGCCGGTGGCGATCCACGGCGACGCGGCCTTCGCGGGCCAGGGCGTCGTGGCCGAGACCCTGAACATGTCGCAGCTGCGGGGCTACCGCACCGGCGGCACCGTCCACATCGTCATCAACAACCAGGTCGGCTTCACCGCGGCCCCCGAGTCCTCGCGTTCCTCCATGTACGCCACGGACGTCGCCCGCATGATCGAGGCCCCGATCTTCCACGTGAACGGCGACGACCCCGAGGCCGTCGTCCGTGTCGCCCGGCTGGCCTTCGAGTTCCGCCAGGCGTTCAACAAGGACGTGGTCATCGACCTGATCTGCTACCGCCGCCGCGGTCACAACGAGTCGGACAACCCGGCCTTCACCCAGCCGCTGATGTACGACCTGATCGACAAGAAGCGCTCGGTGCGCAAGCTGTACACCGAGTCCCTGATCGGTCGCGGCGACATCACCCTGGAAGAGGCCGAGCAGGCCCTCCAGGACTACCAGGGCCAGCTGGAGAAGGTCTTCACGGAGGTCCGCGAGGCCACCTCCCAGCCGGCCGCCGGCGACACCCAGGCGCCCCAGGACGGCTTCCCGGTCGCCGTGCCGACCGCCGTCTCCGCGGAGGTGGTCAAGCGGATCGCCGAATCCCAGGTCAACGTCCCCGACCACATCACGGTGCACCCGCGGCTCCAGCCGCAGCTCCAGCGCCGCGCGTCGATGGTCGAGGACGGCACCATCGACTGGGGCATGGGCGAGACCCTGGCCATCGGCTCCCTGCTGCTGGAGGGCACCCCGGTCCGCCTCGCGGGCCAGGACTCCCAGCGCGGCACCTTCGGCCAGCGCCACGCGGTGCTGATCGACCGGGAGACCGGCGAGGAGTACACCCCGCTCCAGTACCTCTCCGAGGACCAGGCCCGCCTGAACGTCTACAACTCGCTGCTCTCCGAGTACGCGGCGATGGGCTTCGAGTACGGCTACTCGCTGGCCCGTCCCGACGCGCTCGTCATGTGGGAGGCGCAGTTCGGCGACTTCGTCAACGGCGCGCAGACGGTCGTGGACGAGTTCATCTCCTCGGCCGAGCAGAAGTGGAACCAGACCTCCGGCGTCGTCCTGCTGCTGCCGCACGGCTACGAGGGCCAGGGCCCGGACCACTCCTCGGCCCGCCCGGAGCGCTTCCTCCAGCTGTGCGCGCAGAACAACATGACGGTCGCGATGCCCACGTCCCCGTCGAACTACTTCCACCTCCTGCGGTGGCAGGTGCACAACCCGCACCACAAGCCGCTGGTCGTCTTCACCCCGAAGTCGATGCTGCGCCTGAAGGCGGCGGCGTCGAAGGCGGAGGAGTTCACGAGCGGCGAGTTCCGCCCGGTCATCGGTGACGGCTCGGTCGACCCGGCCGCCGTGCGCAAGGTCGTCTTCTGCGCCGGCAAGGTCTACTACGACCTGGAGGCCGAGCGGCAGAAGCGCGGTGTCACGGACACGGCCATCATCCGCATCGAGCGGCTGTACCCGCTGCCGGGTGCCGAGCTCCAGGCGGAGATCAAGAAGTACCCGAACGCCGAGAAGTACCTGTGGGCGCAGGAGGAGCCGGCGAACCAGGGTGCCTGGCCGTTCATCGCGCTCAACCTGATCGACCACCTGGACCTGGCGGTCGGCGCGGACGTCCCGCACGGCGAGCGGCTGCGGCGCATCTCGCGCCCGCACGGCTCGTCCCCGGCGGTGGGTTCGGCCAAGCGTCACCAGTCCGAGCAGGAGCAGCTGGTGCGTGAGGTGTTCGAGGCGTAGGCCTCCGGCGGTACGCCGTCAGAAGGGCCCGGCGCCGAGTATCCACTCGGTGCCGGGCCCTTCGTCCGTGCGGGAGCCCACGCGGTTCCGCGGGTTCGTACGCGGTTCGCGGGTCGGGTACGCGGTTCGCGGGTCCGTACGCGCCCGCGGGTGCGTCATGGGCGGTCGTGCGGTTCCCCGTCCCCCTGGTGAACCGCGCGGTTCGTCGGCTGCGTGGTGCCGCCGCCGCGGCGCCCACGTCGGGCCGTGTGCGCGGGGGACCTACTCGTCGTCCTCGTCGTCGAGGCGCGCGAGCCAGGTGGCCAGCCGCTCCACGGGCACCTCGAAGTCCGGGTTCAGATCCACGAAGGTGCGCAGCTGTTCGGCGAGCCACTCGAAGGTGACCTCCTCCTCGCCACGCCGCTTCTCCAGCTCCTCGATACCGCGGTCGGTGAAATACATGGGGCCGTGTCTCCTGCGCATCCATCCAGGCCGTTACTGACTGGGGCCCAGCCTATGCGCCGGACCCGTCGGCCCCCTCACCGGAAAGGGTGTCTTGACTTCCCGAAGGCGCGATATATCGTGTTTCCGAGAGGACGCGATATGACGTGTCCCGTCCCGCCGCCCCGCCGAGGAGGCCCCATGCCCGAGTGGTCCGTCACCGAGCCCCGGAAGCTGACCTTCGACAGCCCCGTGCGCGACCTCCACGTCCGGCTCGTCAACGGCACGGTCAACGTCGTGAGCACGGACGAGCCCTCCGCCCGCCTGGAGGTCTCGGAGGTCGAGGGCCCACCCCTGGTGGTCACCCAGCAGGACGGCATCCTCACCGTGGCCTACGAGGACCTGCACTGGAAGGGCTTCCTCAAGTGGCTCGACCAGGCGGGCCGGCGGCGCAGCGCCGTCGTCTCCCTCGCCGTTCCCGCCGGCACCCGGGTGGAGGTGGGCGTCGTCGGCGCGGGTGCCGTCGTCTCCGGCATCCGCGGCCCCGTGGGTGTCAAGGGAGTGACCGGCGACACCACCCTGGTCGGCGTCTCGGGCCCGGTCCGCGCGGACACCGTGTCGGGGAACCTGGAGGCCCAGGCGGTCACGGGCGACCTGCGGTTCCACTCGGTCTCCGGCGACCTGACCGTGGTCGACGGCTCCGGCCCCTCCGTCCGCGCGGAGACCGTCACCGGCTCCATGATCGTCGACCTGGACCCGGACGGCCCCACGGAGGTCGGCCTGAGCAGCGTCTCCGGCGAGATCGCCATCCGCCTGCCGCACCCGGCGGACGCCACGGTCGAGGCGAACACCGCGAGCGGCACGATCTCCAACGCCTTCGACGGACTGCGGGTGCACGGCCAGTGGGGCGCGCACAAGGTCTCCGGGCGTCTCGGCGCGGGCACCGGACGACTGCGCGCCACCACGGTCTCCGGCTCGATCGCCCTGCTGCGCCGCCCGCCCCGGGACGAGGAGGAACCCGCCTCCTGGGAGACGGAGCCGGATTCCCCACGGCCCGCCGGCACGCCCGACGCCCCGGCCGACGGTACGACGACCGACAAGAAGGTGCTCTGACATGCCCCCCGTCTTCGCCCACGGCCGCCTCCGGCTGTACCTGCTCAAGCTGCTCGACGAGGCCCCGCGCCACGGATACGAGGTGATCAGGCTCCTCGAGGAACGCTTCCAGGGCCTGTACGCCCCCTCGGCGGGCACGGTCTACCCCCGCCTGGCCAAGCTGGAGGCGGAGGGTCTGGTCCGGCACACCACCGAGGGCGGCCGGAAGGTGTACGCGATCACCGACGCGGGCCGGGCCGAACTGGCCGACCGCAGCGGCGAGCTGGCCGACCTGGAGCTGGAGATCCGAGAATCGGTGGCGGAACTGGCCGCCGAGATAAGGGCCGACGTGCGCGGCGCGGCCGGTGACCTGCGCCGCGAGATGCGCGCGGCGGCCTCGGAGGCCCGCCGGGGAACCCGGGCGGGCGGCACCGGGGCGGGCCCCTTCGGAGACCTGGGGTACCACGACAGTCAGGGGGAACAGGGGGATGCCGGGGAGCACGACGGCCTGAGCGACAAGGAGGCATGGAAGGCCGCCAAGGAGGAGATGCGCCGGGTCAAGCAGGAATGGAAGGAACAGGCTCGGCGGGCCAAGGACGAGAGCCGACGGGCCCGTGAGGAGGCCCAGCGCGCCCGCCACAAGGCCCAGGAGGCGCAGGCGCGGGCGCGGGCCCAGGCGCAGGAGGAGGTACAGCGCATGGCCCGACGGGTCCAGGACCGGGTACTGGACCACTTCGCCCGGGGGGACTGGCCGACCGGCGTCCGCGACGGCCTGACCGAACTGGCCAAGGAGTTCGGCGAGTTCGGGAAGGACTTCGGGAAGGAGTTCGGGAAGGACTTCGGCCGGGACCGGACTGTCGGCCGCACCGCCGGAGAGACCTCCGCCCCCGCCCCGTCCCCCGCTCAGGGGCCGCACTACACCTCCGCCCCGGAGGACTTCCCCGCGGCGTACGAACCGTCCTGGTCGCACGAGGACTTCACCGGTGACCCGGCCCGTGACCTGGACCGTCTCCTGGACCGCTTCCGCGACGACATCCGTGACGCGGCCCGCGACCACGGCGTCACCGCGGAGCAGCTCGGCGAGGCACGCCACCACCTCTCGACGGCGGCAGCCCGCATCGCGGCGCTCATGCACACCCGCGATCCCCGCACCCCCTCCCGGCCCACCGGGACGGGCGGGCCGACGGAGAACCCGGGCCCGGGGTGAGCCCGGCAGGCCACGCTCCGGCCGGCGGACGAGACAGGCCCCGCCGCCCGGCCCTCACAGGAGGCGGGCCTGCTCCGGCCGACGGAAGAGGCGAGCCCGGTGACCGGACCCGCCTCTCGGCCGGGCAGCCCCGCCGGCTCAGGAGTTGGTCAGCACGATCTTCCCGAACTGCTCCCCGGACGCGAGCCGCTCGAAGCCCTCGCGGGCCCGGTCCAGCGGCAGCTCCTCGTCGATGACGGGCCGTACACCGGTCGCGGCGCAGAAGGAGAGCAGATCCTCCAGCTCGTCCTTGGTGCCCATGGTCGAGCCGACGACCTTCAGCTCCAGGAAGAAGATGCGGGTCAGTTCGGCATGCGAGGGCCGGTCCCCGCTGGTGGCACCGGAGATGACGAGCGTGCCGCCGGGCCGCAGGGACTTCACCGAGTGGGACCAGGTGGCGGCGCCGACGGTCTCGATGACGGCGTCCACCCGCTGCGGCAGCCGGGCCCCGGGCTCGACGGCCTCCACGGCCCCGAGTTCCAGAGCACGCTTCCGCTTCGCCTCGTCCCGGCTGGTCGCGAAGACCCGCAGCCCGGCCGCCTTGCCGAGGATGATCGCGGCCGTGGCCACACCGCCGCCCGCGCCCTGCACGAGGACCGAGTCACCGGGCCGTACCCCGGCGTTGGTGAACAGCATCCGGTACGCGGTCAGCCAGGCGGTCGGCAGACAGGCGGCCTCGGCGAAGGACAGCTCCCTGGGCTTCGGCAAGACGTTCCAGGCCGGCACGGCGACCTGCTCGGCGAAGGTGCCCTGGTAGCGCTCGGTGAGGATGGAACGCGGCTCGTCCGGGCCGACGCCGTGGCCGGTCTGGCCGATGACGGAGTGCAGGACGACCTCGTTGCCGTCCTCGTCGATCCCGGCGGCGTCACAGCCGAGGATCATCGGCAGCCGGCCCTCCGGCAGGCCGACGCCCCGCAGGGACCAGAGGTCATGGTGGTTGAGGGAAGCGGCCCGTACGGTGATGGTGCTCCAGCCGGGACGGGCCTCGGGAGCCGGACGCTCCCCCAACTCGAGGCCGGTGAGCGGCTGGTCGCGGTCGATTCGGGCGGCGTAGACAGCGAACATGCTGCCGACGATAGGTGCCCGGTGCAGCCGGCGGAACCAGGGCCGCCTGTGACACATGCCCTCTTGCGCGACGGCACCCGTGCGGCGCAGGGCGCGGCACGGGCCCGACAGCGCCGCGCCGTCACCCGTCCGGGCGCGCAGTCGGGCGCGCAGTCGGGCGGAGGAACGGGCAGGAGAACGGGGCAGAGAGAACGGCCCCGCCCGGACAGGCGGGGCCGTTCAGCGCGACGTCACCCGCGGGCGACACCCTCGGCGCGCGCGGCAGCCGCGACCGCCGCGGTCACGGCCGGAGCGACCCGCTCGTCGAACGGGGACGGGATCACGTAGTCGGGGGCGAGGTCGTCCCCCACCACGGCGGCCAGCGCCTCGGCGGCGGCGATCTTCATCCCCTCGGTGATCCGCGTGGCCCGCACCTGGAGCGCGCCCGCGAAGATCCCGGGGAAGGCCAGCACGTTGTTGATCTGGTTCGGGAAGTCCGAGCGTCCGGTGGCGACGACCGCCGCGTACTTGTGCGCCACGTCCGGGTGCACCTCGGGGTTGGGGTTGGCCATCGCGAAGACGAAGGCGCCCTGCGCCATGGAGGCGACGGCTTCCTCCGCGACCGTGCCGCCGGAGACGCCGACGAAGACGTCCGCGCCCGCGAGGGCGTCCTCGAGCGAGCCGGTGAGGCCGGCCTTGTTCGTGAAGGAGGCCAGCTCGCGCTTGACCGGGGTCAGGTCCGCCCGGTCGGCCGACACGACGCCCTTGCGGTCCGCCACGGCCACGTCCCCGATGCCGGCCTCGACCAGCATCCGGGCGATGGCGACACCGGCCGCGCCGGCGCCCGAGATGACGACCCGCAGCTGTCCGATCTCGCGTCGGCTGAGCCGGGCCGCGTTGCGCAGCGCGGCGAGCGTCACGACGGCCGTACCGTGCTGGTCGTCGTGGAAGACCGGGATGTCCAGTCGCTCCTGGAGCCGGCGCTCGATCTCGAAGCACCGGGGCGCCGAGATGTCCTCCAGGTTCACTCCGCCGAAGGACGGGGCGAGCCGGACGACGGTCTCGACGATGTCGTCCACGTCGGTGCAGTCGAGCGCGATCGGCACCGCGTCGACGCCGCCGAACTGCTTGAACAGGATCGCCTTGCCCTCCATCACGGGGAGGGAGGCCTGGGGACCGATGTCCCCGAGCCCGAGCACGGCGGTGCCGTCGGTGACGACGGCGACCACGCTGGACTTCCATGTGTAGTCGTTGACCAGCTCCGGCTGTTCCGCGATCGCGGTGCACACGCGAGCGACTCCGGGCGTGTACGCGAGGGAAAGGTCGTCCTTGTCGCGGATCGGCACGGTGGCCTGCACGGCCATCTTGCCACCGCGGTGCAGGGCGAACACCGGATCGAACGAATCGAGGGGCTCCGCCCCTGAGTCCTGGCCCGTACCGCTGTCGCTGCGAGGATTGACGATCTCCGCTGCCACTTTGTTTTACCCCTTAGCTATGCATGGTTTGAGGGTCGACCACTCCTGGTGAGGGGTGGGCGGGCACCGCGCACGGCTCGATTGCGGATACGTACGAGCACATACGCGACGGGCGCGCCGCACACGCGCCCTGAGCCCCGGATGAGGGGTGTAAAGAACCTTCTTACCGGACGGACGGCGCCCCCGACGAGTCCATTAGGTGCAAGGTCACATCCCGGAACCGCAAAGCGGCGGGAAGGTGACGGGCGGCCGACCGCACGGGGACGGCGCGGGAGCGCCACCGGCGCGACGGGCCGGGCCGGGCGGAGAGGCGGCCGCAGGGGTGATCACATGGTGAGACACGCCGAAGATTTTCCGGCCGGAACGCCGGATTCCCGCAGATGATCCGGCGGTGATGGACCGGGGTTGTACCGACCTGATGTGGTTCGGGGGTCACCCGTTATCCGATTTTGACATAGCGACGCCCCTGAATGGCGTAGTCCGAATGGCAAGATGCCGTAAACCCACGAGGTCGCGACACCCGAAGGTGTGTGTTTCCGTCGACCCATCGGCAACTCTTCCCATCCGCCGGAGGAACCACGATGACCGCAAGCTCCACCCGTCGTACAAGCGCCGCGCGCTCACGTCTGGCCGCGGCCGGTGCGATCGCGGTCGCAGGCGCCCTGCTGCTCACCGGCTGCGGTGACCAGACCAAGGACAAGAACAAGGACTCCGGCGGTGCGTCCACCAGCACGGCTCCGCTCGCCGACAAGCTCCCGCAGTCCATCCGCAGCGCCGGCAAGATCAGGGTCGGTTCGGACATCGCCTACGCCCCGGTGGAGTTCAAGGACTCCTCCGGCAAGGTCGTCGGCCTGGACCCGGACCTGGCGGCGGCCATGGGCAAGCAGCTCGGCGTGACGTTCGAGTTCGAGAACGGTACCTTCGACGCCCTGCTCACCGGTCTGCGCTCGGGCCGCAACGACATCGCGATGTCGGCGATGACGGACAACAAGAACCGTCAGGAGGGCGTCGACCCGGACACGGGCAAGAAGGTCGGCGAGGGCGTCGACTTCGTCGACTACCTGTCCGCCGGCGTCTCGATCTACACCCGCAAGGGCGACACCAACGGCATCACCAAGTGGTCGGACCTGTGCGGCAAGAAGCTGGCCGTCGAGCGGGGCACCATCTCGGAGGACCTGGCCAAGCAGGAGGCCAAGAAGTGTCCCGCCGGCAAAAAGCTCGACGTCGAGGCCTTCGACGACGACCAGCAGTCCCAGACCCGGCTGCGCTCGGGCGGTGTGGACGCGGCCTCCTCCGACTTCCCGGTCGCCGCGTGGGCGGTCAAGAACTCGGGCGGCGGCAAGGACTTCCAGCTCGTCGGCGACCAGGTCGAGGCGGCCCCGTACGGCATCGCGGTCTCCAAGAAGGAGACCCAGCTGCGCGACGCCCTCAAGGCCGCGATGGACGCGATCATCAAGAACGGCGAGTACAAGACGATTCTCGAGAAGTGGGGCGCCGAGGACGGCGCCGTCAAGGAGTCCGCGATCAACGGCGGCAAGTGACCCGCGTCAGCGCAAGCGGCCACTGAGAGGCAATACCCGTGACTGACATCGACAAGACGGCGGACCCGAAGGGCACGCCCCCGGCCGGGGCGGAGGCCATCAAGGCCATTCCGGTCCGGCACTACGGGCGGTACGTCTCCGCCGTCATCGCGATCGCGATCCTCGTCGCGATCATCTACGCCTTCGGCCAGGGCAGGATCAACTGGCACGCGGTACCGGACTACTTCTTCGACGACCGGATCATGACCGGCGTCGGCAAGACCCTCCTGCTGACGGTCCTGTCCATGGTGATCGGCATCGTCGGCGGCATCGTCCTGGCGGTGATGCGGCTGTCCAAGAACCCGGTGACCTCGTCGATCGCCTGGTTCTACATCTGGTTCTTCCGCGGCACCCCGGTCCTGGTCCAGCTCTTCCTCTGGTTCAACCTGGGCCTGGTCTTCGAGTACATCAACCTGATGCCGTTCTACAAGGACTACTGGTCGAACTTCATGACGCCGTTGCTGACGGCGCTGCTCGGCCTGGGTCTGAACGAGGCGGCGTACATGGCCGAGATCTGCCGGGCCGGTCTGCTCGCGGTGGACGAGGGCCAGACCGAGGCGGCCCACGCCCTCGGCATGAGCCACAGCAAGACGCTGCGCCGGGTGGTCATCCCGCAGGCGATGCGCGTGATCGTGCCGCCGACGGGCAACGAAGTGATCAACATGCTGAAGACGACCTCGCTCGTGGCGGCCGTCCAGTATCCCGAACTGTTCCGTTACGCCCAGGACATCGGCCAGAACTCCGGCGCCCCGGTCGAGATGTACTTCCTCGCCGCGGCCTGGTACCTGATCATGACCTCGGTCCTGAGCGTCGGCCAGTACTACGTCGAGCGTTACTACGCCCGCGGCTCCAGCCGCCAGCTGCCGCCGACGCCGTGGCAGAAGATCAGGACGAACATGCTCTCCCTGGGCCGGCCGAAGGGTGGCATGGCATGACCGACAAGCTGAGCAAGACGCAGGACACCCCCGCCGAGGGCACCGTCCCGATGGTCAGGGCGGAGGGCGTCCACAAGTCCTTCGGCCACGTGGAGGTGCTCAAGGGCATCGACCTGGAGGTGAAGCCGGGTGAGGTGTTCTGCCTCATCGGCCCCTCCGGCTCCGGCAAGTCGACCTTCCTGCGGTGCATCAACCACCTGGAGAAGATCAACGCCGGGCGGCTGTACGTCGACGGCGAGCTGGTCGGCTACCGCCAGCAGGGCGAGAAGCTCTACGAGCTGCGCGACCGCGAGGTCGCCATGAAGCGCCGGGACATCGGCATGGTCTTCCAGCGCTTCAACCTGTTCCCGCACATGACGGCGCTTGACAACGTCATGGAGGCGCCGGTGCAGGTGCGGGGCGCCGGCAGGACGCAGGCCCGGGAGCGGGCCGTGCAGCTGCTGGAGCGCGTGGGCCTGGCCGACCGGGCCGGGCACTACCCCTCACAGCTCTCCGGCGGCCAGCAGCAGCGCGTGGCGATCGCCCGGGCGCTGGCGATGGACCCGAAGCTGATGCTGTTCGACGAGCCGACCTCGGCCCTGGACCCGGAGCTGGTCGGTGACGTCCTGGACGTCATGCGGGACCTCGCCGAGTCCGGCATGACGATGGTGGTCGTCACCCACGAGATGGGCTTCGCCCGCGAGGTGGGCGACAGCCTGGTGTTCATGGACGACGGTGTGGTGGTGGAGTCCGGCCATCCGCGGGAGGTCCTGACGAACCCGCAGCACGAGCGGACGCAGTCCTTCCTGTCCAAGGTGCTGTAGACACAGGGGAGAGGGGCGGTACGGCCATGGCCGTACCGCCCCTCTCCCCTGTACGGCCACGGCAGCGCCCGTGCCGTCACCGGCCGGCTGTCACTTCAGGGCCAGCAGCAGGGTGTCCGACGGTGAGCACCACACCGCGCGGGCCTCCGCGAACCCCTTCTCGCGCAGCACGCGCGCGTGCCAGGCGGCCGACGGCGTGTCCCCGTCCGCGTGCTCGCCGTAGATCTCGAAGCGGCGGGCGGTCGGCTCGGCGAGAACCGGGTCCGCGGCCGCCAGCCGCCACCACTCGGCCCAGTCCGGGGCCCCGCTCCGCCTGGCCTGATCCATGCGGGCGTGGCGCTGGGCGCGCTCGGCCGCGTTGATCCGGGGCGTACTGTCGTCGATCATGTGGTCGGCGTTCATGAGGACGCCGCCGTCGCGGACCAGCTCCGCGACCTGACCGTAGAGGGCCGCGAGAGGTTCGCTGTGCAGCCAGTGCAGGGCCGTCGCGGTCAGAACGGCGTCGTAGGAGTCGTACGGCAGCCGCGCCGGCCAGTCGGGATCCTTCAGGTCGGCGGTGACGAGGGAGACGCGCTCGTCGCCCGCGAACGTGCCGTGCGCGATCGCGAGCAGCGCCGGGTCGAGGTCGACGCCGGTGCTGGTGGCCCGTGGGAACCGCTGGAGCAGCCGGGCGGTGATGCTGCCGGTGCCGCACGCGAGGTCCAGCACGCGCGGGGCCGTGCCGACCAGTGCCTCGACCATGTCGAGCATGATCCGGAAGCGTTCCTCCCGGTCGGGCATGTAGCTCTCCTGCTGCCGGTCCCAGCTCTCCTGCCAGGCGGCCCAGTCCGTGCCGGTACCCGTGGTCATGGAAACCCGACTCCCCTCGGTTCGCGTAATACCCTGGAAGCACGATCGGCTGTTACCCGACCGCAGACCCGACGATAAAGCGCGCCCGTAAGGACTACAAGTGGAACTGGCCTATTACTCGGATTACGCCGTACGCCTGGTCAACACCGAGGAGCCGGCCCGGGGCAGGGACTGCCTGACCTCGGTCGAGGCCGTCCGCGACCTCTTCGGCGCCAACGCGTCGGCGGCCCGTCGCGCCACCGACGCCGACGTCACCCGCTTCCGCTCGGTCCGGGGCCGCCTGCGCTCGGTCTTCGAGGCCGCCGACACCGGCGACGAGACGCTGGCCGTGGACCTGCTGAACTCACTGCTGCTGGAGTTCCCGGTCAGCCCCCAGATCTCCGGACACGACCACCGCGACGAGGACGACCGCCCCCTGTGGCACATGCACCTGGCCGACCACCCCTCCAACGCCACCGCCGGGTACGCGGCGATCGCGGCGATGGGCCTGGCCTTCCACCTCACCGAGTACGGCGTGGACCGCCTCGGCCTGTGCCAGGCGGCCCCGTGCCGCAACGCCTACCTCGACACCTCCACCAACCGCTCCCGGCGCTACTGCTCCGACCGCTGCGCGACCCGCGCCAACGTGGCCGCCTACCGGGCCCGCAAGCGCCTGGAGGCCGACCGGTCGGGCAGCAGGGGCCGCGCCGCCGAGAGCGCCCAGCGCAGCAGCGTCAGCGGCGAGCGCTGACCGGTCCGCAGCGGCCGGAACCGCAGCAAGGCCCTCCCCAGCACCAGGTCCTCCGGTACGACCCCGTAGTCGGTGCTGTCCCCGCCCGCGTACGGGTTGTCCCCGAGCACCCACCAGCCGCCCTCGCGCCGTTCCACGGCCCGCTTGACGACCAGCAGGTCCTGCTGGAAGGGATGCCGCAGGATCACGACGTCACCCGGCCTGACCGCGGCCCCGTACCGCACCAGCAGCCGATCCCCGTGGCGCAGCGTGGGCACCATGGACGGGCCGGTCACCTCGGCCAGCCCGAAGGGCGCCACGGTCCTCCCCCGCTCGGTCTCCCCCGACAGCTCCGGCATCCCCGGCACCTCCCCGGTCCGTTCCTCCACCGGTCCCAGTCTCACCCTGGACTTTCGTCCTAAGCCCTAGGGGGCACTCACGAAAACCGGTTCCTCAGGGAGTAATGTCGCACCTGAGAAGACGATCACGAGGAAGGAATGCTCCATGCTTTCCCGCCTGTTTGCCCCCAAGGTCAAGGTCAGCGCCCACTGCGACCTGCCCTGCGGCGTGTACGACCCGGCCCAGGCCCGCATCGAGGCGGAGTCGGTGAAGGCCGTCCAGGAGAAGATGGCCGGTAACGACGACCCTCACTTCCAGGCGCGTGCCACCCTCATCAAGGAGCAGCGCGCAGAGCTGGCGAAGCACCACGTCTCCGTGCTCTGGAGCGACTACTTCAAGGCCCCGCACTTCGAGAAGTACCCGGAGCTGCACCAGCTGGTCAACGACACCCTGAAGGCCCTCTCGGCCGCCAAGGCGTCCACCGACCCGGCGACGGGTCAGAAGGCGCTCGACTACATCGCGCAGATCGACAAGATCTTCTGGGAGACCAAGAAGGCCTGATCCACGGTCACGCCGACCGGCCGGGGAGTTCTCCCGTCGCCCGGTCCTCCCGTCCGCACCCGGTCCGCAGCGCGCCGCACACGGCGTCCGCGACGGACCGGGTGCGGTCTTTTTCTCCGCCCCTCGGAGGGCGGCGGCGGTGCTGTGGGAGGCTGAGGGGATGACCGCCCTGGAGGACCTCAGACGGCTGCGCCGGGTGCGTGACCGGATGGACCGTGAGTACGCCGAGCCGCTCGACATGACCGGTCTGGCCCGCGACGCCCTGATGTCCCCGGGCCACTTCCAGCGCAGCTTCCGCAAGGCGTTCGGGGAGACGCCGTACAGCTATCTGATGACCCGACGCATCGAGCGGGCCAAGACACTGCTGCGCCGGGGCGATCTCACCGTGACCGAGGTGTGCCTCGCCGTCGGCTGCACCTCGCTCGGCTCCTTCAGTTCCCGGTTCACCGAGCTGGTCGGCGAGACGCCGAGCGCCTACCGGGCCCGCGACCACCAGGAGAGCGCGGTCATCCCGTCCTGTGTGGCCCGCCGGCTGACCCGGCCGCGACGCCGCCTGTACTGAGGCACGGCGCAGCCGGCGGTTCTAGGGTGAGCCCATGGACGTGAAACTCGCGCAGTGCTTCATCGCCGTGGACGACCACGACAAGGCCATCGCCTTCTACCGCGACGTGCTCGGCATGGAGATCCGCAACGACGTGGGCTTCGAGGGGATGCGCTGGGTGACCCTGGGCTCCCCGCTCCAGCCTGATGTGGAGATCGTCCTGGAGCCGCCGGACGCCAGCCCCGACGCCTCCCCCGCCGACAAGCAGGCGCTGAACGAACTCCTCGCCAAGGGCCTGCTGCGCGGGGTCATCTTCACCACCCCCGACTGCGACGCCCTGTACGAGCGGGTACGGGAGTCCGGCGCCGACGTTCTCCAGGAGCCCATGGACCAGCCGTACGGTGTCCGCGACTGCGCGTTCCGCGACCCGGCCGGCAACCAGCTCCGCTTCCTCGAGCGGCCGACGCGCTGAACTCCCGCGCGGGTCGGGTCCCGCCGGGGCGGGGAACCGTCCGCGTTCTCCCAGCCGTACGGGCCCTTCGGCCGGGCCTCCTCCCGGAGTCGGGCGTCAGCCGCCCCCGACGGCCACGGCCACCGCCCACGCCGTCACCTCCCACCGCCATGACCGGCGGCGGCGCACACGCCCTGCCGTCTCACCCCCAGGGCTCCACGTCCACCACGGCCGCGACCGGTACCGGCCCGTACACGTGCGGGAACTCCTCCCCGCCCGGTTCGACGGCCTCGTACCGCACGGGCGCCCCGACCCGGGCGGGGTCCACGACCAGGACGACCAGTTCGTCCGGGCCGTCGTAGTCGCCGTAGAGGAAGCCGGCGATGCGCGGGAGCTGGACCCGGGTGGAGAAGTGGATGAAGCCCTCCTCCTGGAGGGTGCGGCCGCGGGTCGACATCTCGTAGGTGCCGCTCTCGCGCGCCGCCTCCCACAGGGAGCGCTCGGTGACGTGCAGGATGTGCGGAAGTTTCGGCATGCGCCCACGCTACGGCGCCCCCGGGCCGCCTCGTGCTCAGACGGCGCTGTTCCCCGTTCCGGCCGCCGACGGGCCCTTGCGGCCGCTGCCCCTCGGCCGGGCCGTGGCGCCGGTTGGCCGGGCGGAGTCGGGGCGGGACGCGCAGTCAGGGTTGTGGCACGGGCCGGGGGACCATACCGGCACCCAGGCGCCCAGGGTCTTGTGCCGCCTGACGACCGTGTCGACGGGCTGTCCGCAGACGGGACAGACGGGTTGTTCGCTGTCCATGCCCTCAGGGTAGGCCGGTGGCGGCCCCAGCGCTTCCTGCCGTACGTCCGCACGAGCGCGCCGTTGCCGGAGCCGGTCTCGCCCAGCGGCGCTCCGGCCGGCTGCGAACCTCGCGCAGGTGGGCCCTAGGAGCTGGTGAGGCCCGCCCGGAAGGCCACCGCGTAGCCGGCCCGGCCCGGGATGACGGTGCCGAAACCGCTTGTTCGCCAGGTAGGCGTTTCGCGGCAAGGCGGCGGGCCCCGCGCACTGTGGGGTGTGCGGGGCCCGCCTGGCCGGAGGCCCGACGACCGTGCGGGGTCAGGAGCCGCACGGGTCCGGGGGCTCCGGATTCCGCGGAACTGCCGGACGGCAGCCTCAGTTGTTCCGCCGGGTCACGAACTCGGCGAGCGCCAGCAGACCGCCCGCCGCCTCGGGAACGGGGACCGCGCGGGCCAGTTCCTGCATCGCGCGAGCCATCCGGTCGGCCGCCTCGGCCTGCGCCCAGTCCCGGCCGCCGGCCCGTTCCACCGCCAGCGCCGTCCGCGCGATCTCCCCGGCCTCGGCCTCCGCGTCGAGGTACGGCTTCGCGTACAGCGCGGCGAGTTCGGCCGCCGCGGTGGTACCGGAGGTGAGCGCCGCCACCACCGGCAGGGACTTCTTGCGGGCCGCGAGATCGGCACCGGCCGGCTTGCCGGTGCGCCGCGGGTCTCCCCATATGCCGATGACGTCGTCGATGAGCTGGAACGCGAGCCCGGCCTGACGGCCGAAACCGTCCAGCGCGGCCACCTCGTCCTCGCCGCCACCCGCGTACAGCGCGCCGAGCGCGCAGGCGCAGCCCAGCAGGGCACCGGTCTTGGCCTCAGCCATGACGAGGACCTCGTCCAGGGTGACCGCGTCCGGGGCGCGGCGTTCCAGTTCGGTGTCGGTGTGCTGGCCGGCGCACAGTTCCACGACACAGCTCGCGAGCCGGGCCACGGCCGGGACGGCGGCCGGGTGCGGATCCTCGGCGAGCAGCCGCAGCGCCAGCGCCTGGATCGCGTCCCCGGCGAGGATGGCGTCGGCGTCGCCGAACACGGTCCAGGCGGTGGGCCGGTGCCGCCGGGAGGTGTCCCGGTCCATGACGTCGTCGTGCAACAGGGTGAAGTTGTGCACGAGTTCGACCGCCACCGCCGCGCGGACGGCCGCCGCCCGGGCCGCCGGTCCACCGAGCGCGGCTGCGGCCGCGAGGACGAGCGCGGGCCGCATCGCCTTGCCCGCGTTGCCCGCCGCCGGCGTGCCGTCCGCCTGCTGCCACCCGAAGTGGTAGAGCGCGATGCGGCGCATGGAGCCGGGGAGTGACTCGACGGCCGCGCGCAGCTCGGGGTCGACGAGCGCGCGGGTGCGCTCCAGCAGTGCCGTCGCCTCGTGCCCGTCGGGCGGACCGGCGGCGGCCTCCCCTGTCCTCACCGGCGACTCCCTCTGTGTGCCGGGACGCGGCACACCGGGGACACGCTGTCCGGTCTCCGTCATGAACTCGGCCATGGATCCCCCTCGCCAGGTCCGCGCGGGGCGGTGTCACCGGCCCGGCTGGACGCGTACCCCCGGGGCCTACCCGTCCGCGCCGACGGGGACACGGCCGCGACGTGCGCAGACGTCACCCCCACCGGCCGATCTCGACGTTCTCCAGCACACCGAGCGCGTCGGGCACCAGGACGGCGGCCGAGTAGTACGCCGTCACCAGGTACTTGATGACGGCCTGCTCGTTGATGCCCATGAACCGCACGGACATGCTCGGTTCGATCTCGTCCGGGATACCGGACTGCCGCAGGCCGATGACGCCCTGGTCGGCCTCGCCCGTACGCATCGCGAGGATGGAGGTCGTACGGGCCTCGCTGATCGGGATCTTGTTGCACGGGTAGATCGGCACCCCGCGCCAGGTGGGGATGCGGTTGCCGCCGATGTCGATGGTCTCCGGGACCAGACCGCGCCTGTTCAGCTCGCGCCCGAACGCGGCGATGGCGCGCGGATGGGCGAGAAACAGTTTGGTGCTGCGGCGGCGGCTGAGCAGCTCGTCCATGTCGTCCGGGGTCGGCCCGCCGTCGTGCGGCTGGATCCGCTGGTCGTACTCGCAGTTGCTGAGCAGACCGAACTCCGGGTTGTTGATCAGCTCGTGCTCCTGGCGCTCCTTGAGCGCCTCGACCGTGAGCCGCAGCTGCTGCTCGGTCTGGTTCATCGGCTGGTTGTACAGGTCGGCCACACGCGAGTGGATACGCAGCACGGTCTGGGCGATGCTCAGCTCGTACTCGCGGGGCCTGGGTTCGTAGTTGACGAAGGTGTGCGGGATGTCGGGCTCGCCGGAGTGGCCGGCCGCGAGTTCGACCTCCTTCTCGCCGTACTTGTTGGTCCGCTGCCGCGGGAGCGCACGCACCTGGTCGAGGTGTTCGCGCAGGGTGTCCGAGCGCTCGGCGACCTGCTCGAAATCCTGGCGGCTGAGGATCAGCACCGTGGTCGCGGTGTCGGCGCGGGCCGTGTACTCCCAGATGGAGTCCGGGTCGACCAGCGCCTGGTCGCCGAAGTAGGCGCCGTCGGCGAGGACACCGAGGACGGCCTCGTCGCCGTACGGACCCGTGCCGACCTTCGACACCCTGCCGTGGGCGAGCAGGTAGACCTCTTCCGTCCGGTTCCCGAAGTCGGTGATCACCTCGCCCGGCGCGAAGTCCCGCCGGCGGCAGCGCCTGGCCAGCTCGGTGAGCACCTCCTCGTCCTCGTACGACCGCAGGGCCGGCAGTTCCCCCAGCTCGGCCGGGATGACCTCCACCTGGTCACCGGTCTTCACGAAGGTGACGCGGCCGTCGCCGACGGCGTAGGTCAGCCGCCTGTTCACGCGGTACGTACCGCCCTGGACGTCCACCCAGGGAAGCGTGCGCAGCACCCAGCGGGAGCTGATCTCCTGCATCTGCGGAACGGACTTGGTGGTGGTGGCCAGGTTCCGCGCTGCCGCCGTCCCGAGGGACTGCTGCGGCCTGCCCTGATCCGTGCGGACCTCTTCGCCTACCGACATAGAGAAATGCCCTCCCATGTATGCCCGGCGCCCTGTCGCACGGAGCACCGGTCTCGGGTCCGAGCCTCTCATCACTTTCCGTGGTCACACCATTACCCGAAAGAGGGGGAATGGATCATCGGACTACTGGGCACAAAGAGGGATCCGCCTCGCCCCTCCCCGGTGGCCCTCGATGCACCGCCTGTCCGGATCGGCTCGCACAGCGTACGAACGATGTGTCCCTGGACGTCCGGTTTCGGTAGAAGCAGGCAGAACGGATCGGCCGCGACCGGCGGCCGGACGGGCACGGCAGGAAGGAGTCGGTCATGGCCCCACCCATGTCGGCGAGCGGATTCCTGGACGCGCTGCGGGCGGGGGGCGTCCTCGTCGCCGAGGTCGGCGACTGGCAGCACCACAACCGCAACCACAAGGGACCCTGGGGTCCCGTGCACGGCGTGATGATCCACCACACCGTCACCCAGGGCAGCGCGCGCACGGTGGAGCTGTGCCGCGACGGCTACCCGGCGCTGCCGGGCCCCCTGTGCCACGGCGTGATCACCAAGGACGGCACGGTCCACCTGGTCGGCTACGGCCGCACCAACCACGCCGGGCTCGGCGACGACGAGGTGCTGCGCGCGGTGATCGCCGAGCGGGGGCTACCGCCGGACAACGAGGCGAACACCGACGGCAACCGGCACTTCTACGGCTTCGAGTGCGAGAACCTCGGTGACGGCGAGGACCCCTGGCCACAGGCGCAGCTGGACGCGATCGAACGGGCCGCCGCGGCGGTGTGCCGGCACCACGGGTGGACGGAACGGTCGGTCATCGGGCACCGGGAGTGGCAGCCGGGCAAGGTGGATCCCCGGGGGTTCACGATGGCATGGCTGAGGGAGCGGGTGCGGGAACGGCTGAAGGGCTAGGGTCTTTCGTTCGGATCGGGCCGGATCAGGGAGCGGGTTCTGGTGCCGTGCATCGCAAGGCGGAGGAGGGTTGCCATGGCGGAGCCATGGCAACCGACGACAACGCGGCGAGGCGCGGTGCCAGGGCCCGCGAGCCCGGCATGATCCGAACGAGAGGGCCTAG